>CAZMOI010000009.1:4033-9656 GCA_964568025.1 uncultured Candidatus Saccharibacteria bacterium | reverse complement strand
CGAAGCGGGAGGCAAGGGGAAGAAGATCGGAGAGCATGCAGCGAAAGGCACTAGCGGTTCCGTAGGTATCGTCCAGGGATACAAGTCGTTCTTTCTTCAGGACAAGGACGGACAGGTCGCGCCGACACACAGCGTTGCCGCCGGTCTTGATTACCCAGGGCTCGGTCCCGAGCTTGCGCAACTTCGGATTGAAGGGCGGGTAGGCTTTGAAACAGCAACCGACAAGGAAGCATTGAATGCCGTCAAAACATTTGCGCAAAACGAAGGCATCATCCCGGCCTTGGAGTCGGCACATGCTCTCGCGTACGCGTTGAAACTTCTTCCGAAGCTGCCGAAAAAAGTTTCGGTCGTGGTGAACGTATCCGGTCGCGGTGACAAAGACCTGTTCATTATCGCCCGGGAAACGCGTGATGCGTCGTTCCGGGAATTCTTGAAAGACGAATACAAACGGTATGAAAAATGAACTAGATCAGGTATTGGCGAAGAAGAAAAGCGGGAAGCCGCTTTTTATGGCGCACTGCATCGCAGGGTATCCCACTGTATCCGGATCACTTGCGGTAGCTACCGCGCTTGCGAAATCAGGAGCTGACGTTATCGAACTCCAAGTGCCGTTTTCCGACCCGATGGCGGATGGACCTACGATTACTGAAGCTTCGCAAGAAGTTGTCGCGAAAGGGTTTGATACTAAAGACGCGTTTACGCTCGCGGCGCGCTTGAGACGAAAGGTGTCGGCACCGATCGTTCTCATGACCTACCTCAATGTCGTATTCGCGTACGGCATCGAGCGATTCGTCGCACAGGCGGCACGCGCCGGTGTTTCGGGGCTTATCGTGCCTGATGTCCCGTTTGATTCAAGTGAAGGAAAGCGGATCCTACGCGCCGCTAAACAAAACAATTTGCATTTCATATTTGTCGTATCGCCGGGCATACCCAAGAAGCGTCTACAGCTTCTTGCGCGTCATGCGCGCGGATTCGTCTATGCGACGTCGCGTCAGGGAACGACGGGCGCGCACAGTCGCTTCTCCTCGCACCTCGGCGGATATATCCGCGACATGAAGCGCACGTTTTCCGTGCCCGTGTGCCTCGGTTTTGGCATCAAGACCAGTAAGGACATCCGTGCGGCAAAGGATGCGGATATGGTTGTTGCAGGGAGTGTGTTTATCGAAACCATGAAGCATACAAAGGGCAGTGTGGTAAGCGGGGTTGCGGGGGTTATGCGGAACTTGCGCCCCTAGAAGCCCTGGCGTAGCATGGTCGTCTAACGGACATTATTTAGTGAGCGCATGAAACAAGCCATCGAATCACGAGTTCCGAGAGCGTTTGTGAAGCTCGATACGTTTGTTGGCAGTACGGTGCCGCGCATCACCAAGGGCGGGAAAAAACCGTTCCGTCTCGATTCGAAAATCAACTCTTTGGTCAAAGACGTGCGGAGGATGACGGATAATCCTGTTCGGGTTTCGTCAGGGGTTCTCGGTGCGACAGTGGCGCGTTTAAAGATGATTGAAACATCTCTCACGCTCGGCAAATTCCGCACTCCAGAAATGCTCGTCAGCTTGATTGACATGTTGTCCGACCAGCGCGGTGAAAATCCGAATCTTACGTACGGGAACCTCATTTTGGATAATAGGACCAACTTTGCTCCGATGAGAACCATGCATGACGGAGAGGTTGGGAAATCAGAGACTTTCTTCTATGAATGCCATGCCTCTATCGAGGCGGATCTAGGTTCAGTCATAGCACGGGTTGAGGAGATGATAGACCTCATCCGAACGGGCAATGTTGATGCCGCGGTTCAAAAGGGCTCAGGAATAGATACGAATTTAAAACGGGTGCTTGCCACGGAAGAAGACCTCCTTACAAATCTTTTTACCGACCATTACGCGCATACGTTCAGAAACGCGTTTAATGCTACGCGTAAAAAGATGGTAGACGGCGAAGAAGTCGCTGAATTCCAAGGGGCAAGCGGCGCATGGTCGGCAAAAATGCCTGCACTCGAATACCTTTTGCGCGGGTCGTTATTTACTGACACGTACCGATACGGTCACGCCAAGCATATGCGTTACTATCCGCCGCAGGATCAGAAAATGCTCATTGCAACGCGGGATACTCCAGAACGGTCTCTCTCGTACCTCTATCAAAGACTGGATTCTTCAGAAAAGGAAAAATTGATGCCGCTCTTGAGCACCCTTCATGACTTTTTTGTCGAATTTCGTGGCAAACATAAAGGGATGGTTGAAAAACACCTCGTGACGCCGCTTTCTTCAGAATTCAAAGGAACGGGTAAGGGTGCCGGAGCCCTTACGTTTCTCGCGGAGATGCGTGAGATGGGCACGGCGTTAAAACCGTGGCTTACTCCTGAGGAGGGAGCTCTCGCACTTACTGAGTTAAGAAAAAAGTGAACGCTCCCGATTGAAATAGATAACCGTTGTCCAAGCGGAACGATGTACGCTATGCTTTCCGCATGGCACGGCTTAGCGTCAACCTGAATAAGATTGCACTCCTTAGAAACTCCCGACATACGGGTGTTCCGGATATGCTTACATTCGCGAAGCTTGCGCTTGAAAACGGATCGGAGGGTATTACGGTTCATCCGCGTCCCGATGAGAGGCATGTGAGGAAAAGCGACGTCACTGCAATTGCGGAGTGGATGAAGTCTGTGCGTCCGACAAAAGAGCTAAATATCGAAGGCTACCCTGACGAACGTTTTATGGAAATCGTGCGGGGCGTTACGCCCGAGCAATGCACGCTCGTGCCAGACTTGCCGTCGGCCTTCACTTCAGACGAAGGATGGAAGGGAACCGCAGAGGAACTGAAAGTTCTCGTACCCGCTGTGCTCGCGCTCAAAGCACTCGGTACGCGGGTTATTCTTTTCGTAGATCCCGAGCCGTCCATAGTAGAAAAATGTAAAGAAGCCGGGGCGGACGGAATTGAGATTTACACTGGAGAGTATGCTGCCGCATTTAAGAAAATGGAACACACCGTCCTTCTCGAAAAAATAAAGGAGACCGCGGAAGCCGCGGAAGCGTTCGGACTTGTGGTGAACGTCGGTCACGATCTCGACTTAGAAAATATTCCGCCATTGATCAAAGTCGTTCCGTTTTTGGCCGAAGCATCCATCGGTCACGTGCTGACCGCGGACGCACTTGTCGAAGGCTTTCCTTCAACTGTCCGTGCATACGCAAACGCACTAAAAACATGAAAAATAAAAATCCGTTTTCAGAATTTAAAAGCTGGTGGAAATACGCCGCTACGCGGGTGAAGTTACCGGAGGCAATGACGCTCGCGACCGCTACAAAAAGCGGAAAGCCGTCCGCACGTACGGTGTTTCTCAAAGGCTTTGATTCAGAAGGATTCGTGTTTTTCACAAACTACGGGAGTAGGAAAGGGAAGGAACTTCTGGAAAACCCCTATGCCGCTCTTCTTTTCTTTTGGAAAGATATCGGCCGTCAGGTTCGAATTACGGGGAAGGTTACACGCGTTTCAAAGCGGGAATCTGAAGAGTACTTCCACTCACGGGGTCGCGAATCGCAGCTGGGCGCATGGGCGTCGTCGCAAAGTAAGCCGATACAAAGCCGAAAGGAACTTATGCGCCGGTTTGCCTTTTTCAAGAACAAATTTGAAGGAAAGACTGTTCCGTTGCCTCCTCACTGGGGAGGGTTTCGGCTTACACCCGATACGTTTGAGTTCTGGAACGAGGGAACACACCGCCTTCATGAGCGCGTGTTTTACAAAAAAGGTCGTGGCAGATGGAATATAACTACGCTTGCGCCCTGACTGCAGTTCGTTTCGAGATATTGACAAAAGCCGTCATTTCCGTAGAGTAAAAGGTATATGCATGAATTAACACGCGCTCCAAAAGGGCTGACCCGCGGATCTGAGCCGACATATCGTCTTTCCGGTATGACGCTCAAAGACGCAGGTATTACCCTAGCGCCCGGTGAATCGTACGTTATTGATAATCCGGCTCCGACTGTATACGTAGAGTCAGGTCGTCGCCTTACGGATAAAGAAATGGCGATCGTACTTCAGATGCAGGCTGATCACGGCGGGTTTTCTAGATAAGTATAGAGAAGTCCAGCTGACGGTCCTCGATGTTTGCGCTTTCAACGCGATAGCGCACGGGGTCCCCGAGTCGAATAACGTTTTTAGTTCGCTGTCCTATGACAGCGAACTTTTTTTGATCATACTCGTATGTGTCATCGGTCAGGGTTGTGAGACGCGCCATACCGTCTGCGGCAGTTTCTTTGTCTTCGATATAGATGCCCCATTCCGTAATGCCGGATATAACACCCTCGCGTTCTTGTCCTATGAGGTTTGCGAAATATTCGACTTGCTTTAACTTAACCGACGCGCGTTCCGCTTCAGCCGCGTCCACTTCACGACTTGATGCGTGCGCCGCCTTTTCCTCAAGCGCATGCGCGTCGTCGGTAATCTTTTTCCCCTCAAGTATGGTTGAGAGTGTGCGGTGCACCATGATGTCGGGGTATCGGCGAATAGGGGAGGTGAAGTGCGCGTAGTCGTCGAAGGCCAGGCCGTAGTGGCCGATATTTTTTGTCGTATACACGGCTTTTGCCATCGAGCGAATCGTGGCGGTGGTGATAAGCCTCTCCTCCGTTTTTCCTTTTACGTTTTCCAAAAGGCGATTGATATCTTTTTGCGCGGCGCCGTCCTTGCCTACGGCAAGTTCGTAGCCGATGGCGCGGAGGAATACGGATAGTTCTTGAATTTTTTCGGCATTCGGAACGTCGTGAATGCGGTACACGAACAGCCGTGTTTTTCGTCCGATTTTTTTAGCGACCATGCCGGCGACTTCGCGGTTAGCAAGAAGCATTAACTCCTCGATAAGCTGATGACTTTCCGTGTACTTGGTTCGCTTAAAGCCCGTTACTTTTCCGTTTCCGTCTACTACAGGCTTCACCTCGTCGGTCGCGAACATAATCGCCCCCTCTTCAAAACGTTTTTTGCGTAAATGCGACGCGAAGCCCCACACCTCAGACAATTCCGTATGCAAGGGGAGTGACGGGTTTTGTAAGGTTTCGTCGGCTTCTTCGTACGTAAAACGCCTCTGTGAGTGAATGATGGTACGCCCGAACCACCGCTCGGTAACTTTGTTGTTCTTGATTGTGAACACTGCGGAAAACGTAAGACGGTCGGAGTCGGGCTTCAAACTGCACAAGTCATCCGAGAGTTGGGGTGGAAGCATGGGGATGGTGCGGTCTACCAGGTAGACCGAAGTCGCTCTTCTGTACGCCTCTTTGTCGAGCGCGTTTCCGGGTCTGGCAAAGTAAGTAACGTCCGCAATGTGTACGCCTATTTCCAGTGAACCGTCGTCAAACTTTTGATAGGAAATTGCATCGTCAAAATCTTTTGCGGTTTCAGGGTCAATCGTAAACGTCAGTACATTCCTAAAATCTCGGCGCGTTTTAGTCTCTTCTTCATTCCAGGCTCTTTCGTAAAGCTTTTGGGCTTCGTCCAACACTGCTTTTGGAAACCCGCTGTCAAAGCCTTTCGCGGCGACAATCGCTTTCATTTCTGTCTCATGCTCTCCGGCTTTCCCGAGAACCGTCCTGACTTTTACTTTTGGCGGTAGAGAGTCCCATTCCACGACGTCGGCAATCACTTT
>CAZMOI010000009.1:3501-4023 GCA_964568025.1 uncultured Candidatus Saccharibacteria bacterium | reverse complement strand
CGCCAACTGTTGCACCTTGAGAGCCGACAACTGCAAATTCTTGGTACACGCGCGGATCGTCAGAGGAGAGCATGACACCCGTTTTCCCCCGAATTAGTTCGCCTACAAATGTGCTCGTCTTTCTCTCGTGTACTTGTATAACCCTGCCGATTTTTTCGCTTTTTCCCTCCGTTACCAGGACTTCAACGATGTCGCCTGAAAGCGCGCCTCCAAGTCTGTCACGAGGAATAGGGATGTCGCCCCCGGGTTGGAGAAGAAACCCCCGACCGCTTCGGGTTACGTCTATGACTCCTTTTATACGGGCGCCTTTAGCGCCCCGCTTCTCCGCCATTTCCCATACTATACCTCGTCTTTACGTTTTTAGGTCTTTCTGCTACAGTACCTCCTCATGTTAGCGATTCGATTTCAGCGCGTAGGACGAAAAAACGACCCGGCGTTTCGCATTGTCGTACTTGAGCATACCCGAAGCCCTAAGGCAGGGAACCCGCTTGAAGTCCTTGGTTCGTACAATCCCAAGACTAA
>CAZMOI010000009.1:886-3491 GCA_964568025.1 uncultured Candidatus Saccharibacteria bacterium | reverse complement strand
TTATAAAGGACGAGCGCGTAAAGCACTGGATTTCAAAAGGCGCTCAACTTTCCGGAACCGTAAACAACCTCCTCATCACGAAGGGTGTTATTCAGGGTAAGAAGATAAACGTGCTTGGAAAGAAGACTCCTATAAAGAAAGAAGAGCCCAAGGCCGAAGCAGCTCCCGCACCGGCGGAAGCACCCGCAGAAGCAGCAGCCTAAGTAGCGGACTCCTTGCTGGCTCCTCGACTCGGAAATGAGTGTCTGCCCTCATTTCACTCGTACTGCCCGCATCAGCGTTTAGCCTTTAGATTCGCTCAGGGCAAGCTGTTACAAAAATTTAATATACTGCTATGCAGAATTCAGACCAGGACTTTCTCGAGTACGTAGTTAAGATGCTCGTCGATAACCCCAACGACGTGAAAGTTAATCGTCAGGTAGACGAAATGGGCGTTCTTTTAACATTGGACGTAAACCCGGCAGACATGGGTAAGGTGATCGGTAGAAGCGGAAACACCGCAAAAGCGATTCGCATATTGCTCCGTGTCGTTGGTATGAAAAACAACGCGCGCGTTAACCTCAAAATTAACGAGCCTGCAGGTTCAACTCGCGGTATGGGAATGGGAGGCTCTATGGGCGGAGGATTCGGCTCCATGGATTCCGCTCCGCAAGGTGCTGCGTCCCGCGGAATTGACGAAGCACTCGAAGATTTGAAGCTCTGATTTTATCTTCCGAAAATCCCTCGCACTACGCGGGGGATTTTTTATTTGCATTCAGGTACACTCTTCCTATGGGTATTCCCCCGATTAATCCCGCCGAACGTCCGCATTTTCCTGGAAGGAGAAAAGGTCCTCCGTAGCAGCCGCCTCGCCCCGAGAAAAAAGAACCCGAGGAAGAGAAAAAACTCCGCCTTCGCCGCGTCCCGGGAAGGTTGTTTGACTGTATAGTATTTTTGTTGCATTCTCAACGAATGCCGAATAAGGAGAAGTCGAAAGATGAGTCGCTCAAGGCTCTCATTATTTCTGAAGCACTCAAGCACCCGCGTCTAGCGACCGTTCCGTTCATTCTCGTTGAGGCCGGCGTTGCTGGGATTAAGGGTGGGGGAGACATGGCAGGTTTTGTCGGAACGAGCGCGGGCTTGGTTCTTTCGCTGTCAGCACTTTTTCGACGTGCATGGTGGAGTCCTGCGTATGTTGTCGGAGCTGCGGGGTACATTGCCGAACAGCCCGTGGTGCCTATTGCAGTTGGTGTCGCAATCGTTATCGACCTTATCGGTCACGTAGGACATTTAAAGACCGGGCTTGGTGAGAAAGACGACAGAGGGGGTATAGAATAATCGGTATGACTTTCCACGTCGTCACACTGTTTCCCGAATCATTTGATTCATATATCAATTCGTCCATCATCGGGCGGGCAATTCAGGATAAGAAGATTAAGGTCAAATTTTATAATCCGCGCGACTTTACTAAAGATAAGTGGAAACGCGTAGACCAGCGTCCCTATGGCGGAGGACCCGGCATGGTGTTGGAGGCGGAGTCTATTTTGAAGGCGGTTTCTAAGGCGCTCGGAAAGAAAAAGGGGACAGTGTACTTTTTTGATACAAGCGGAAAACAATTTACAAATGTTGAGGCGCGCAAGGTGGCTACAAACGTAAAAGATTTGGTATTTATTTGCGGAAGATACGAAGGAGTGGATGCGCGAGTTCAAAAGATACTTAAAGCGAAAAAGATTTCGGTCGGCCCGTATACGCTTACGGGCGGGGAATTACCCGCCATGCTTGTTATTGACGCGGTCTCTCGCCAAATAAAAGGAGTATTGGGAACTTTTGAGTCAGTGGAGGAAGAACGCGTTGCAAGCCCCGAAGTGTACACGCGTCCCGAAGTGTTGCTCTGGAAAGGGAAAAAGTATCGCGTGCCTAAAGTGCTACTTTCGGGCAATCATGCAAAAATGGAAGAATGGAAGAGTAAGAGGGGTAAAAAATCTGAAATTTTGAAACCAAACTAACGTGCTGTAGAGTAAGCTCTACATGTCAGAAAGTTGGATTGGATTTGCACGTGACCTGGTCTTGGGTCAGAACAAGGACAGACGGAGCGAGAGGGATAGGCGCAAAGACCGTATTGTGAGTGAGGTTGCTTCTGGTGGAGACTGGGATCTTTCTTTGTCGGATGAGGTACTTGCCGTACAGGCTCGGAATCTCGTTGCTGCGCATGGGGGTGAATTACGACTTTCAGACCAGGAAATTATAAGGATGGGTAGCGACGTCGTGTGGAGCATCCGTTTCCAAGAACCTTCCGAGGAGGCTTGACCAGAAAAGGGAGGGGGAGTAGTATAGCTACAGCGCTTCAACGATTGAGTCTAGGGTAGGTGGCGACATTGAAATAAAGCCCGCTAAAGCGAGACGCGCTTTTTGTGCGTTTCTTTGTGTCTATTTTTTATAAGAACCTTATTACTTAAAGAATAGCCCTCATGTCGAAAGCCCTTCCGCAGAAGAAGTTCTCCCGGTACCGCGAACCCCGCGTTCCGATGCCTGACTTGGTCGCTCCGCAGGTTGCGTCCTTCCGCACGTTCATTTCGGACGGGCTTAAGGATCTCTTCAAGGAATTTTCACCCATCGTCGATTACTC
>CAZMOI010000009.1:0-876 GCA_964568025.1 uncultured Candidatus Saccharibacteria bacterium | reverse complement strand
CGCTGTTGATCAACGAATCACCGCTACTGTAAACGTCGATTACTCGAAAAAGAAATTTGAACTCGAGTTCGTTTCTTTCGAGATCGGGGAGCCGAAGGTGGATGAATACGGCGCGAAGGAAAACAAGCTGACCTATGACGCGCCCCTCAAGGCGCAGGTCCGCCTTGTTAACAAGGTGCTTGGTACAAAAAAGGAACAGACTATCTTTCTTGCTGATTTTCCGATAATGACGGAGCACGGCACGTTCGTCATAAACGGCGTTGAGCGCGTTATTGTTCCGCAACTTGCACGCTCCTTCGGCGTGTTTTTCTCAGCAAATGAAGTTCGCAACAAAATCTGCTTTGGCGCAAAGATTATTCCTGCGCGCGGAGCATGGATTGAAATAGACTCCGAACCTGATGGCGCGATTTTCGTAAAAATAGACCGTAAGCGCAAGTTCCCGGTAACGACCTTGCTCCGCATTCTTGGTGCAACGTTTGACCGCGACATGCTTACCTTGTTTGAGCGCATCCCGGGAGGTAAAGCCGCTATTCAGGCATCTCTTGAAAAGGATTCCGCAAAGGCAGTAGAGCAGGCATATATCGAAATTTACCGCCGACTTCGCGACGGCGATTTGGCAACCCCCGACACTGCACGAGAATATGTAAAAGGTATTTTCTCTCCGGAGCGCTACGACTTGTCGTACCCGGGCCGTCACCGCTTCAACCAGCGCTTCAACCGCTCGATGGACAAGAAAGAGCTTGAGGAGCGCACGCTTTCCTTGGACGACATTGTTCTTATTGTTTCGCACATCATTGAGCTCAATAACACTCCGGGAGCGGTTGGCGACGACATTGACCATCTTGGTTTCCGTCGCGTGCGTCAGGTAGGAGAGCT
>CAZMOI010000008.1:20136-21789 GCA_964568025.1 uncultured Candidatus Saccharibacteria bacterium | reverse complement strand
GCAGTGCCTACCTCATTGTCGAGGAGCCCTTTCTCGCGTTTTCGAGTTTCTGCTTCAGCAAACGTGAGCCCCGAAGATTTTTGGAGCGCCAACGTCAAATCTTGCCCTCCGCGGTTTATCGTATGCGATACATCAATGATGCCGAACTCTATGACATAGACGCGCGTACCCGAAGCTCCCAAATCAATAACCATGGTCGGCGCAGTGCCGTGTTCATAGGCGGAGCGTGCAATAGAAAACGGCTCGACTTCAAAAAAGCGCGGGGCAACCGGTGCGCCTTTCGTTGCCGTTTCGAGTTTCGCCAGTGTCTGATTATGAATGGCGACCAATAACACGTCGGTTGAGTTTGGACTTTTTGCTTTGCCTTGCGCGGAAAGAAACGCCGCTTCCTCATCCGGAATCACGAACCAATCGAGGGAGACTTCAGAAACCGGCACGGGAATATATTTTCTTGCCTCTATAGGGATCATGGTCGAAAGGTCATTTGGATTTCTGGTCGGAAGCGTTATTACATTTATCAAACTTCCGGCTAACGGAACGCCAAAGCCTCCCTCTTTCGCGGTCACATTCGCCTCGCGCACCACATCCGCCAACGCTTCTCCTATTTTCTCAGGCGGAGGGTTTGCCGCCTGACCGACTTCGGCATTTGCATAGGGACCGAGTGCTATTTCGCCGTAGGTTTCAAGAACGGCGCTTCCCTTCTCCTGTTTCGCCTGAACAATCTTGATGGAGGATGTGCCAATATCAACACCGACAAAGCTTGCCCCGCTTTTTCCGCCAAGCGACTGAAGCGCTTTCTTGATGACATCTCCTAATCCGGAAAGGGGGGCTGACATGTTCATGACAAAATATACCATGTGGCACCCTGGCTGAAGCTCCTGCTGGACGCGGTATTCCCTCCTAAAGACGAGGTGTTTGTCGCGCGGGCGGTCACACCCGAAGAACTGGGCGCGTTAGTGCGCCCGCGCCTCGTCGAAGAAGCGTGGATGCGCGTATTCTTTTCATATCGAGACCCGAAGGTCCGCGCGCTCATTCGTTCTATAAAATTCTATGGAGAAACGGCGGTGATTCCACGTATCGCGGAAGTGTGCGCGGGGCACGTTTCAGAAATGATAAGCGATCGCGTACGAACGGAGGGGTGGGACGTTCCGCTCTTAATTCCTATGCCGTCCTCAAAGAAACGCCTGCGTGATCGGGGGTACAACCAGGCGGAGCGAATCGCCGAAGCGTTTGCACGGGAACTTACCCACTCGGTAGTGTATGCGCCCGGCACGATTCTACGAGAGGACCGAAAAAGCCAGGTGCGTATCGCGCGAGAAGAGCGGGCACGGAATATATATGGAGCGTTCCGAGTTGCACCGGGAGCGGAGCTTAGAGGGAAACAGGTCATCCTCATTGACGACGTCATAGAAAGCGGTTCGACTATGAAAGACGCCCGCCGGGCGTTAACCGCGGCGGGCGTCTCAGACGTTCTAGGAATAGCTATTGCACATTAACGGGAACGGTTCATCGCAACCTTACGAGGTGCGGTACGTGCGGGTTCGTCGCTTCCGCATACCGTGTCGATAAGAGCCGCGGTAACCAGATACGGATCCATGTTTGCGGCAGGACGTCGGTCCTCCAGATACCCCGCCTTCGCGTCCGCGCTCGCCA
>CAZMOI010000008.1:16985-20126 GCA_964568025.1 uncultured Candidatus Saccharibacteria bacterium | reverse complement strand
CATAGGAATACGGATAGACGCACCGCGATCCGAAATACCGTAGCGGAATTCATTTATGGAACAGGTTTCGTGTTTACCCGTAAGTCGAAGCTCGTTCCCCGCCCCATACACCGCGATATGCGCAAAGTGTTTCTTTTTGAGTTTCTCGCACGCCGCTTTTATCGTCGCAATGCCTCCCTTCGCGCGCATCGCTTTCGTAGAAAAGTTGGTATGACATCCCGCACCGTTCCAGTCGCCTAATATAGGTTTTGGTGCAAGTGATACTTGGATGTCATATTCTTCCGCGATTCTGTGAAGCAACCATCTGGACAACCACAACTGATCTGCCGCTTCCAAAGGTCCCAATGGTCCAATCTGAAATTCCCACTGTCCCGGCATTACTTCCGCGTTGATACCCGAAACTTTAAAACCCGCATCAACACATGCCGCAAGATGATCCTCAACTAAATCGCGACCTGCGATATTGTCGGCTCCGACAGCGCAGTAATACGGACCCTGAGGTCCGGGAAAACCGAGCGCGGGAAAACCTAACGGGCGACCGTTTTGGAAAAGTGTGTATTCCTGCTCGATACCGAACCACGGTTCATGTTTCGCATGTTTCTTTGCAAGCGCGCGGAGCGCTGCACGAGTGTTTGTGGAATGCGGGTCTCCGTTTGCCTCGTACACTTCGCACATCACCAAGAGGTGCGGGTCGCCACGAAGCGGATCTTTAATAAAAAATACCGGCTTTAACCGGCAATCACTGAACTTTCCTTCCGCCTGTTCCGTTGAGGATCCGTCGAACCCCCAGTCAGGTATGTCGCTTAATTTTGTAACCGGGCCACTGATAACTTTTGTTTTTGAGCGGAGCTGCGCGGTTGGCTTCTGCCCGTCGAGCCACACGTACTCCAACATTACGCTTTTTAAACTTGGCATATCCTAGTCTAACCCGACTAGGCTAAATGCAAGCTGTGGATGAAACGGCCTTTGCTTCGCGCCCTTTATTAGCCGTGCACGCGCAAAGCGGAAATGAAACCCGTACCTGTACGTATACTCCTCATATATGAGTCGTGTGTCTGCCCGCGAAAAGGTTCACCAGATACTTTCGGACGAAAAGGCTCGTTGGTTCTTCCCGGTCAATAACGTTATTGCACTGTTTATCGTTGCATCCGTTATCGTCGTCATTCTTGAAACCGTACCCGAACTGTATGCAAAGTACGCGGAACTCTTTCTTATCGCGGAGTACGGAATATTAACTCTTTTCGGTATCGAGTATGCGCTTCGAATATGGTCGGCGCCGGACCGAATACGCTACATAACAAGCTTTTTTGGTTTGATAGACCTGATCTCAATTCTTCCCGGAGTGCTTCTCATCTTTATGCCCGGTGTTATTACCTATCACGCGCTCGGCGTACTACGCATCTTACGAGTCTTACGGCTCTTACGGACCTTCCGTCTTGTGAAGCTCGTGATACCCAAGCGCCAACGGGAAAGCATCGCTCGCGAATTCCGCGACTCTGCCGCGCTAATCAATCTTGAAATCTATCTATTCGCGTTAACGTGCGTGGTTATTCTTTCGGGCACCTTTATGTACGTTGCGGAAAGCGCGGTTCCCGGCTCGCATTTCCAAAGCATCCCAGACGGGTTATGGTGGGCGATCGTTACGATATCGACCGTGGGGTACGGCGACACGGTACCAATAACTACCTTGGGCAAAGCAGTCGCCACCGTGACGATGCTCGCGGGCTTAGGTCTTTTCGTCCTTATGCTCACGGTAGTAGGTCGAGCAATGCAATTGGCACTTTTCGGCACCTCCATCGACAACAAAAAGTAAGCGAGCGGGCCACTCGGGGTTCAGACTTTTGAGGTCAGTCCAAAAAATATTTGGGCGGACCTCAACGAGGCTTACAGAGGTGCCGGGGTTTGGGTTTCTAATAACTACAAGTTAAATACAACTGAACCAGTTCACCATTTTCTATAGTCATTTGACCTACACTTGGCACTGAACCTTCGCATTTCGGAAGAAGACTAGCAATATCATAGTGCTTTCCATCAGCTGAAACACGAATGCCATAATTGTATGTATTCCCCGCTTCATGCGTAATATCAAATTCGTGATGTTTAGTTGAGCTTGCGGATTTATACTGGACGCCCTGCATACTGTCGAATGTTGTCCCCCAACCTAGAGGTGCGGTTCGCATTTCTAAAGACGTCGCAAGACTTGTTTCAAGAATGATATGGTAATAGCCTAAATGCCCATCCGAACGTATTTGTTTGACAGAAAACAAAGGGCCCTTAGTGATGCCTAAAGATACAGGGGTAGAAAATTCTCCATTCTTTTTTGTGAACACATAATCACTCATCACTGCCTCTATTTCATACGAGTAATCGGCACTGCCTTTGAGTCCAGTTATAGAAACCGAGTGTCGGGTGGATAATCCAGACTCAGATGAATATAGTTTTGAAGAAAGACCGCCACCAGAAAGAAAAAGTTTGGACTGAGCAGGTTTATTAGTTTGCCATTCTATTTTAGTCACGTTTGTTGTGGATATCACATTTACTGCAAATATTTGAATGTCAGAAAAAGTTTGAGTTTGTGTGTTCGTTATTGGTGTCGCTTCTGTTTTTTGCGGGGCTTCCTTTATCGTACGAATGATATTTCCATCCACATCCATTTCCACTACGGCGCCCGATGGCAAGGTAATGATTGCTACCTCTGAAGCGATGTTCGTTTTTGCGGTCTCGGTTCTAGGTATGTTGACTTTTTTCGCCAAATCGTCGACTTGTTTCTTGAGAGAATCAATAATTGAATTCTCAGCGCTGACCGTTATCTCCTGTGTGTCTGTTGAAGCCTCAAAACTTGTTTGGGTATCCGTAGAAGAATCTACGGTTTCTTGTGAAGTACTTTTTGTGGTTTTTTGTCCAATCTCATACGCAACATAACCCGTACCCCCGAGGGCAATGATTCCACCTATAATCGCTATGAGAATGGGTATTTGTATAAACCCTCGATGCATAAATTCACTCTAGGATATCCGCGAGGAAAGTAAAGTTTTAGGCACTAGAGTCGCCCGATAAAAGATATTTACTGCGGAGAGGGAGGGATTCGAACCCTCGGAGCCCTTTTGAGGCTCAACACATTAGCAGTGTGCTGCATTCGAC
>CAZMOI010000008.1:12240-16975 GCA_964568025.1 uncultured Candidatus Saccharibacteria bacterium | reverse complement strand
ATTTTATAGGAGGCTGAGTGTTCGAACAAGTTCGTCCTCCTATGACCTGCCTTTGGCATCGGTCATTCCCGCTTCGCGGGACCGGATGAAAACCTATCCGGTTTTCATCCACTCTGCCACCTCTCCAAGAGGGTTACTATAACAAAAAGACAGCCAATAATCTTGGCGGAGTCACTCTACTTACATCTCGCCCTTTGCTCTTAAATACCTGCTCGTGTTAAGCGGAGCGAATGCGGGGATTACTTTGAATTTCATTAATCCCGCATAACCAAGCAGTCTTTTTTCTTTAACGATGGCACTTGCTTCATCGACTGCCTCTAGTTCAGTCAAACATAGTTTATTAAGGAATCTCTGCTCGTCTTCATACCGAGAAGGATCGGGATTGAAACTGATGAATGCGTCGGCATCGGTTTGAAAGAACTCTTCACCCGGAATTAAAACGGAAAAAGACGTTCTCCGTTTAGTGACGGTCAGGTCGTTTACTAAATTCCGCTTTGGGCGTATAAGCGCAAGACTTCGAGCCCCCGCATGCAGAACGTCTAGCGCTTCTTCAAAAGAAGCCACGGGGCGATTATTCTCAAGCTTGGTCTTTACGTGAAGCTTTCTGCCGTGTGATTCGTGCGGGGACGGTTTCTTAAACGTAACGGTAGTACTTTCCATACCATCATCGGGATACGCGATACGAATGCGCGCACTCGTACCTTTTTCCAGAGCCCCATTAAACCAGTACGTGCGCAGGGTCCCGCTAAATATTTTCTCCGCAACGGTTCCTGAGGGCAACCGTTCAAGTCCGCGTGTAAGCTGACTAAGAGAAACACCGTCGCATTTCATTTCAACTTCCGGGATCCAGTCGCCTTCTTTAAATTCCATACGAACGGTAAGTGCTATTACTATATACTTCCACTTGTATGGACGCTACGAGCCCCGTTGAAGAGCTTTCGCGCCTGAACCATGCCCAGCGTGCGGCGCTTAAAAAGCTGGGTATTTTAACCGTCCGCGACCTCCTCTATCACTTCCCTTCCCGATACGAGTCGGCGGAAGACATGCGGACGATTGAAAGCGCACGTTCGGGCGACACCGCGATTTTCTACGGTCAATTCACGAAGTTGGAGATGAAAAAATCGTGGAAGACGAAAGTCCCGATGGCGGAAGGAAGTTTTTCTGACGATACGGGTACGCTCCGCGTTGCGTGGTTTCATCAGCCGTACCTTGCAAAAATGATTCCGCTTAACGAGCTGGTGCGCCTCCGCGGGAAGGTGTCGGAAAGAAACGGAAGGAAGTACGTGGCAAACCCGGTTGTCGAAAAAGCGGCTGGTTTGCCCTTCATGCAGACAAAAAAAGGATACTTCCCCGTCTACCCGGAATCATCGGGCATAACAAGCCTGTGGTTTTATCACGCATTCAGGCGAGCGCGTGAACAAGGAATCGTTGACTCAATAGAAGATCCGCTTCCCGAAAAAATTCGGTCCGCATACAACCTGCCGAAACTTTCTACCGCTCTCGTTTGGATTCACGAACCGCAAAACGTAAAAGATGCAGAGGCGGCACGAAAGCGGTTCGCGTTCGAAGAAGTGTTTCTGATTCAAATAGCACGGGCGCAGGAACGCGAGCGCAATAAAGCCAAGCGCGCGTTTGAAATAGACGCGGACGAAAAACGCACCGGGGAATTTATAAAAACATTTCCGTTTGAACCTACCAAGGGACAAAAGAAAGCAATCGCGGATGTGCTGGCAAACTTTCTGGAACCGTATCCTATGGCGCGCCTTTTGGAGGGCGACGTGGGAAGCGGAAAAACCGCTATCGCCGCGGCAACGGCGTATGCGGTCGTCACGTCGCGCCCCAAAAACGCGGACGGCAAGAAGCAAACCTTCGGCAACCTGCAGGTGGCATACATGTGCCCCACGGAAATATTGGCAAAACAACACTTTTCTACTTTTACTTCCTTTTTTAAACGCTACCCCGTCCAGGTGGGCCTCATCACATCGTCAGGTTGCTACAAATTCCCCTCAAAAGTAAACCCGGGGGGCGCAACGGCAATTTCCCGTCCCCAACTTCTGAAGTGGGTCGCAAACGGCGAGATACCGATTCTTATCGGCACGCATGCGCTTATCCAAAAAACGGTCAAATTCAAACACCTTTCCTACGTCATTATTGACGAACAACACCGCTTCGGAACATTTCAACGCCAGGCAATCGCACTCAAAGGCGACGTCGCACCACACCTGTTGTCGATGACGGCAACTCCTATTCCCCGCACGTTGGCACTCACGCTATACGGCGACTTGGACCTTACGGTCCTGGATGAAATGCCTGCAGGACGAAAACCGATACACACGGAAGTAGTAACGCCGAAAGGACGCGATGCAACGTACGAAAAGTTGCGCGTGCTTCTTAAAGAAGGACGACAAGCCTATGTTATCTGTCCGCGCATAGACGAGCCGGACCCGACAAAACAATTCGCACTTGAGGCGCGTTCGGTTGCAAGCGAGACAAAACGACTTTCTACGAAAGTGTTCCCCGAATATGAGGTGGCAAAACTCCACAGCAAGATGACCCCGAAAGAAAAAGAAGAAACCATGGCGCGTTTTGAAGCAGGCGAAATACACATTCTTGTCTCGACATCCGTAGTCGAGGTAGGTGTTAACGTGCCGAACGCAACCGCAATTATGATTGAAGGTTCAGATCGTTTCGGACTCTCGCAACTGCATCAGCTACGCGGGCGCGTCATGCGCTCAACGCATCAACCGTACTGTTTCCTCATGGTCGAGCGCGCGACCGAAAACGCCCGCTTGAAAGCGATAGTGTCCGCAAAAAACGGTTTCGAGCTAGCGGAAAAAGACCTGGAGATACGCGGAGCCGGAGAATTGTACGGCAGACGTCAGTGGGGTATTTCTGATATCGGTATGGACGCGTTGAAAAACCTGAAACTGGTTGAAGCGGCGCGCTATGAAGCGCAGGCACTTGTCGAGAAAGACCCGGGCCTTAAAAAGTACCCCCTGCTTGCCGAACGTGCCGGCGAAAAGGCTTCTGCGGTTCATCTTGAGTAATACGGAGGAGTATTGATTTGACTTTACATATAAAAATGGTAAAATACACCAAATGGCTGAAGCGTTACGCAAAAAAGAAGTCCAGGTACTCTCGGACGGCTCTCAAGTCTTTTTCGAACCGCTAAGCGGAGTCGAGATAAATCCGCATGCAAGCGAAACGTCGATACACGAAGCATGGCACGTGCTTGCTGCCCTTCTACTGGGTCTTGGTGTAAAGGAAGTAACAAATATACCGGATGGTCCTTCTGAAGGATCAACATCGTTTAACGGATACGACGCTCGCGTGTTTGCAGCCGCACATGCCATGGGATGCCGAGGAGGATCTCACGACCTTGCGGTTATTACTATGGTGGAAGGCTCGACGGGTGAATCAATCTCCGCAGCAAAAAGTTTGCTCAAAGGTCCAAGACGTTACAAACAAATGCTTGCTATCGCCACACTCTTAGACAAACGACGCCGAATGGGCGGGGGCGAAAGCATGGCAATTCTCCAAGACGTTACAAAAGAGCAAGACGAAGGAGAGCTCTACGTAATGCGCGTTATTCGACCGGACGGAACCGAACAAACAAGTACTGAACGTATTAAAGGTGCGCCTGCTAGAGCTGTGAACGAACTGGTAACCCTAATACGCCTGACTGAAGAACCTAAGGAAAAAAAACGCGCTCCCGCTGATATCCTCGTGTCAGCGCAACTCGTCAAAGCGGTAAACGACAACTAAAACCACTTCTAAACGTTCTGCGAGTGACAGAAACTCCCCTTATATCGTATAGTTGGAGTCTAACCGCCCGTAGCTCAGCTGTGTGAGCACAGAGCTTACCGTTGAGTGAGTGAGCGGAATAAGAATGCGCCCGTAGCTCAGTTGGTTAGAGCATCGAGCTTATACCTCGAGGGTCCTTGGTTCGAGTCCAAGCGGGCGCACAGAGCATTCGTATTCCCGAACGAACGATAACGGTATCCCGAGATATACCTCTGGGGTCCTTGGTTCGAGTCCAAGAGGGCGGACCAAGAATAAAACATGCCACCTGCGTGGCATTTTTATTACTTGGTCCGAGACGGAGTCATGTTTTCTGTTTCAGAAAACGGACGAGTCGGGGCCTGCACGCGAACACGAGCGGAGGCGAGTGTTTGACGTGTGGGCGACATGTCCGGCGACGAGAGTTGTGACGACAAGATCCGTCCCGTCTTGTTACACTAACCTATATGAAAACGGCATTTATTTTCCACGGAACGGAAGGATACCCAGAGGAAAATTGGTTTCCGTGGATGAAAGAACAATTCGAGCAACAAGGATACGAGGTCTTTGTACCGCAGTTTCCTACTCCACCTGTAGTGCCCGCGAAAATTTCCGAATGGTTTGATGTTTTGAATAACTATAAAAATAAAATTACCGACGAAACAACTCTTATCGGGCACAGTCTGGGAGGTATATTTACTCTGCGTTTATTGGAAAAACTTGAACACCCGATCAAAGTCGCCTCTTTTGTCGGAACGCCAATAGGTATTGAGCCTATAGCGAACTACGATAGAGACAAAAGTTTCAGCGGTTTCGATTTTGATTGGGGGAAAATCAAAAAGAACGCAGAAAATTTTATTGTCTTTCATTCAGACACCGACCCTTATGTTGGACTCGATAACGGAAAAGAACTGGCGGAACAGACGGTTAAGAACGCGCAGACAGCTGGCAAATG
>CAZMOI010000008.1:0-12230 GCA_964568025.1 uncultured Candidatus Saccharibacteria bacterium | reverse complement strand
ACGGGACTTTCTTTTGTCCCTAACGCTGGGCATTTCAATGCAAAGGCAGGCTATTTGGAGTTCAATGAGCTATGGGAAAAACTGAAGCCACTACTGTAAATATGAGTTCTAACGTCGTACAGTAGGTTGGACATGTTCTTGGAGCTCACCTTTGTCCATTGGTTGGTCGTTGTCAGCGCCCTCATCAGCGTTGCAGGCGCGTTTGCGTATATTCGAGATACGAGCCTAGGCAAGACTAAACCAAATAAAGTGTCATGGTTGCTGTGGGCGGTTATTCCTCTCACCGCAGTCGCAGCAGCAATATCTGCAGGCGCAGATATATGGCCGACCGTGCGGATTTTTCTCGCAGGATTTCTTCCACTGGTAATTTTAATCGTCTCTTTCTTCAATCCTCAAAGTTATTGGAAGTTGAGCACGTTTGATTTTATATGCGGTGGTATTTCGTTGCTCGCAGTTTTATTGTGGGGATTCACATCTTCTCCACTATTGGCAATAGTGCTTCTTGCGCTTGCAGACGCGTTTGCATCGCTCCCAACCATTATTAAGGCGTGGAAGTTTCCTGAGACAGAGACAGGATTGACCTATTTTGCCAGTCTGGTAGCAGTGCTTTTAGTCTTGCCCTCAATCCCCGTTTGGAATATTGAAAATTCGGCTTTCCAGATTGTGCTTATAGGAACTAATCTCGCGCTACTCTTTTCGGTCTATAGAAAAAAGCTTGGTTTTTTAAGTAAATAGCTTCTAAATTCGTTCAGTGGGTTGGACTAACGCCTACTGCTTCGGTGGTTCTTTTTGCGCCAGTGCAGAAACAACTCTCACATCCAATCCGCCTTGGTCATGAACGATGTCGCGAAATTTCTGTTCAAGAAACATCTGACGTAACTGACGGGTGAACGCTCGGTTATTTAGCCTGCGACGCCACGGAGGAAGCGAAACCACTTGTCCCTCTCCTCTATCCATACCTTCACCGTACCCCTCGGCGGGGCAGGCGTCAAACGAATCTTACTTCTGGTGCTCGATGTCTTTCTTCGCTTTCGGCGTTACGCCGTTTGCAACAAGTATTTGTTCGAATTCTTCACGCTCTATCGTTTCAACCTCCATGAGGCGCGCAGCGATGATGTCCAAAAGCTTTCGATGCTTTGTGATTATGTCTTCCGCTTTCTTGTATGCGCCGTCAATTATCACTTTGACTTCAGCGTCAATCTTTGCCGAAACGGTATCGGAATAATCCTTGTCCGACACTCCCCTGCCATAGAGCGCCCGTCCGCCGTCACCTTCGAGTGCAAGCGGTCCTATCGCATCCGACATGCCGTAACGGGTAACCATGTCGCGTGCGAGCGCGGTCAACACCTGCAAGTCGTTTGAAGGTCCCGTCGTCAAATCTCCGAACACTTCTTTTTCGGCAATGTATCCTCCGAGCGATACTGCGATGTCGTCGTGGAATTCATTTCTCGACTGCATCTTCGTATCTTCGAGGGGAAGCTTCAGCGTGTAGCCGGCTGCGCGTCCGCGCGAAATAATAGATATCTTATGAACCGGGTCGGCAAACGGCAACACGGAAGAAACGAGTGCGTGCCCCGCTTCGTGATACGCGGTTATTTCTTTTTCTTTCTTGTTGAGCACGTGACTCTTTCGTTCCGGTCCGAGCATTACTTTTTCAATGGAACGTACAAGGTCAAACTGCGCAACGGTCTTTCTACTTTCACGTGCGGCAAGAATAGCGCCTTCGTTCATTAATGAGTACAAGTCAGCGCCTGAAAAGCCCGGAGTGCGTTCGGCAATCGTGCGCAGGTTCACGTCCTCCGCAAGCGGTTTCTTGCGGGCATGAATTTTGAGTATCGCTTCGCGATCCTCGCGGTCAGGCAAATCAATAGTTACGCGTCGGTCAAAACGTCCCGGACGCAACAGCGCAGGGTCCAGCACGTCCGGACGGTTTGTTGCCGCCATGACGATAACTTTTTCGTTCGGCTCGAAGCCATCCATCTCAACAAGTATCTGGTTTAACGTCTGCTCGCGCTCGTCGTTACCTCCGCCTACGCCCGTACCGCGCACCCGCCCCACTGCGTCAATTTCGTCGACGAAAATAATCGCCGGAGCAGCATGCTTCGCCATATGAAACAGGTCGCGAACGCGTGACGCGCCGACACCTACGAACATTTCCACGAACTCAGAACCTGAGATAGAAAAGAACGGCACGCCCGCCTCCCCTGCCACCGCTCGCCCCAAGAGAGTCTTACCGGTTCCCGGCGCTCCCATCAACAGTACGCCTTTCGGAATACGCGCACCGATGTCGAGGAATTTTTTCGGATTCTTAAGGAAGTCGACAATTTCGGTCAGTTCTTCTTTTGCCTCTTTTGCCCCCGCAACATCAGAAAATGTAACGCGTTGAGCGGGATCGCGCGGGTCGATCATGCGTGCCTTTGATTGTCCGAATGTAAACGCCTGCATGCCCGCACCTTTTACCTGTCGTGAGAGGAACCATATGAATACGCCTATGAGAAGGAGCGGGAGAAGTATGGGCGCGAGCGAGAAAAACCAGTACCTAAAACCCGACTCGTCTTTAACTTCAATAGAAACACCTGCTAATGCCTTTGCTTCGACGCCGTAGTTTGCAAGTGTGTCGGAAAGTGCGGTGTCGGTTTCTTTCTTTGCCTTCTTTTTTGTTCCGTCTTTGTAAGAAATGTCGAGCGTGTTTCCCTGAATAACGATAGACTCAACCAGTCCTCCTTGCACCTCGCCTGCAAGAGCGGAGATAGTAACGTCTTGCGGTTTTTCTTCGCTCTTAAAGAAAAACGAATAGAGCGAGAAAAGCACCAAAATAATTAAGAACGTCGAAGTCGCGCTTCCCCAGAAGTCGTTTTGCGGAGGACGCGGTATACCTTTCGGCAACCATCCCATCGGTTGTTTCTTTCCCCCCTTACCTGATTTCTCACCTGCGCGATTATCTTTTGGCATGTCGCGGTATTATATCTTAGAAGCCATTACGCACGAAGTGCGTTAGGGCTTCTTAGATGCCGAAGAGAATACTTCGGCGCTTAGAAGCGGTGAAGGAGAATACTTTGGCGCTTAGATAAAAATGAAATCTGTAATCGAAAACAAAAAAGCGCGTCTTGAGTACGAAACGATCGAATCGTTCGAAGCCGGGATGGCGCTTCAAGGACACGAAGTGAAGTCACTCCGGAAAGGCATGGCGTCTATTGTTGGTGCGCGCATTGTGGTGCGAGCAGGCGAAGCGTTTTTGGTCGGCGCATCAATTCAGCCCTACCAGGAAAAGAATACCGCCCCTTCCTACGACCCCGAGCGTACGCGTCGACTGATACTCCATAAGAAAGAAATCGCGGAACTGGCGTCCTACGAGGGTCAGAAAGGATTGACAATCATTCCGATTATGGTCTACAATAAGAACAGACGTTTGAAGGTCCAAGTGGCGGTTGCCCGCCATCGCAAAAAGCACGACAAACGGGAGAAACTGAAGGAGCGTGACACGAAGCGCTCCATTGATCGCACCTTGAAAGGAGAATATTAAGCAAAGCTTGCCATCGGCGCTCGCTCGGAAATACTAAACTTTGTTTGTATTTCCCTCGCTTGCTTGATGGTAGACCGCTGTCCTTCCCCGAAAATGCATTGCGGTGCATTTTCGGGGGATGATTCGATTCGACAGTGGGTCATGCTGAACGCATGCGAACCGGTGAATGTTGGAGAACACCTTAAATCTCGAACGACAAACGTGTGAGATCACCGTTTACGATGGCTGATTTTCCTGCTCTTGCTCCGGTACGAGCAGCATAATCCCATCCTATCCCCGCCTTGCGCCGGGATAGCGCCAAGCTTCTGACGTTCGATACGAAGTTCTTGGTGTCATAACATCGGACTCTGGTTTTCCGACTGCTCACCGGAAAATCGAAAACTCTCGAGCTCGTCCGTCCGCGCTTTCGTCATCTTCTTAGCGTACGGATAAAAACCAAAAAAGCTGACTACGGTTCGTAGATTGCCTCAAAGTGGCTCATTGGACGGGGTTTCAACACCCCCATCTCCACAAAAACAAGGAGTGCTCTGACGACTATGTTTTTGTAGGATGCCGCGAGTATGCGCGGCGCCACAAAACAAGAAAATGCCCCGGCGTAGACCGGGGCATTTTATTTACAACTCAACACCCAAAGCCCCTCCCCTCCTCAAAAAGAGCCGTTATGCTATACTCCCCTCAATAACCTGACACTCGCTTGAAACCCCGCGTACGCATTAATAATGAGATCCGCGCCAAGGAACTTCGCGTCATCAAGGACGACGGAGGAACCCTCGGTGTACTTCCCCTTGCTGAGGCTCTAGCTGCGGCTAAAGCTGTAAATATGGACCTTATTGAGATATCGCCGAGCGCTACCCCGCCCGTTGCTAAAATAATGGATTATGGTAAATTTCAATATCTTGAGCAGAAAAAAGAGCGGGAAATAAGGGCGAAATCGCATGTTACCGAGACCAAAGTTGTCCAGGTCGAGGTCACTACAGGCGAAAACGACCTCCTGCGCAAAGCTCGCCAAGCGGCAGGCTGGCTCAAGGAAGGACACCGCGTCCGTATAGAATTGTTCCTTAAAGGCCGGTACAAATACATGGACCCGGCGTTCCTCAAGGAAAGGCTTCAGCGTTTCGTACTCATGGTTCCCGAAGAGTACAAAGTAGCGGAAGGCATCCAAAAAGGACCCAAAGGATTCACGACTATCATCGAACGCGCGGGCAAAGCAAAACCGAATCAATCATGAAAACCAACAAGTCATACACCAAGCGTCTCCGCGTAACCCGCAAGGGCAAAATTGTTGCACGCAAAGGAGGTCAGAACCATTTCAACGCAAAGGAAAACCGCAAGACACGCACTAAAAAAGCGCAGCCTTCGTTCGTGACGATGAACCGCGAAACTCGCGCACGTTTCCTTCCCGGCACATAAATTACTAACGACTTTTTCATAGAACTATGGCACGTACTAAAGGAGGACCGAAAGCGATGAAGCGCCGCCGCAACATCCTCAAAGCGGCAAAAGGATATCGCTTCGCTCGTTCAAAAAAGAAGAAATCAGCGCTCGACGCATTGAAGCATGCGGGCTTCTACGCGTTCCGCGACCGCCGGGCAAAGAAACGCACTATGCGCGGAATGCACATTGTTCGCATCAACGCGGCACTTCGCGCGAACGGTTTCAAAAACTACAGCACGTTTATCGATGCCTTGAAGAAAGCAAAGATAGAGCTCGACCGCAAAGTCCTTTCGGAAATTGCCGAGAAGCACCCAAAGGTTTTCGAGCGCTTGCTCGCAAAAGTCGCCTAACTAAAGCCTCCTTTTGGAGGCTTTTTTCGTTATGCACCCTCCCCTGTTGCACGCCTAACGACAGGAGTACACTGATTACATATGCGAGGGAAAGAAGCGGCGCTTCTTATACTGACCCCATTAAAGGTGTTTGCGGTCGCAACTGCGCTTTACGGAACCCCGGCCCACGCGCAAGAGAGTCGTGCTACAGAATCGCATGTTGGCGACTTGATGCGCGCCCGCGATCCCCTCCTCGGAAGCGACGGGCTATTTGGCATGACGAACAGATGGTCGGAAAGGTATGAATACGAAGACCAGTTTGATATTGAGGAGCAGGCTGAAGCCGGATTGGGAAGATTTGTTCAGCGAGATATTTTGAGACGAAGATTCGGACTGCGTACCGAAGGAGAAATGTCGTTCGACGACGAAAACATACTTGGCGAAAATGGGATCATGTTTCAATGGCGTTTCCGCCGTCCGATCGAACCAAGTCGCCGCCGCGACGCTTTTGATCCGGACAATTAGGATCTTTTTAAACTAATTTATCGAGGAATCGCGAGACTTGCGAGAAGTTGGTAACGCGCCCGAGCAAGCTCGAAAAACGGACGATCGGAAAGTTTTGACTCATGGACTAACATCACGCGTATAGCCTCGGCTTTTTCTCGGAGCGCATCTGCCGAGCAGCCGGGCCCAATATCCAAAGATGAAAGTACGAAGCCGCGCGTAGTAATTTGAGAAATAGCACGTACGCGGGCGGAGGCGTTGAGGTTTTTAGCAAACCGGGTGGCACTGAGCGACACCACATCCAATGCAGGATCGGCTTCTGCGACCATTCTCTCTTCAATTATCTGTGCCAGGTGGAACGAAAAATCCAACTGGCTATCAATAAGCGCCCTGTCTGACAGGGCAAGTTGCGAGTCCAACGCCTCACGATAGGAGGCTACTTTATCTCGTATCTGTCTCTCAACGTCGGATGATGCCTCGTCTATGCCGGCAAGCTCCGACATACGTCGGGCTAACTCGGCTGGGGCCACGGGCTTTACTAACCGTTCATCTGCCACCCCACTACGATAGCCTAAAAGTCTCCCCCTCGCGAGGAACGTCTACGGGCAGTCCCAAAAACCCCGAAATGCGTTGCGCCAAGAAACTTGCCGCTTCGGTCTCACCCAACACTACAAACACCCTCTTTGGTGCTACCTGCTCTACGAATGTCATTAGATCGTCCCTATCCGCGTGTGCGGAAAAGCCGTCAGTCGAAAGTACTTTAGCGCGCACGCGGACGCTTTGTCCGTCTATTTGCACATGCTTCGCTCCGTCTTTTACTCTCCTACCTAAGGAACCCGGAACTTGGTATCCCACCAGAAGCATCGCGGTTTTTGGATCGGGAAGATATGTTGCTTCATGCCGACGAATGCGACCTCCATGGGACATTCCCGCACCTGCAACTATAACTTTAGGAGTAGGAGCGTGGTCTATCGCTTTTGACTCGTCCATTCCTTCGGTTACCTTAAGCGACGGAAACGCAAACGGATCGTCTCCTCCGTTAAGACGTGCGCGCACTTCTTCGCGTAAAAATTCAGGGTATTGCCGATAAATAGCGGTAACACGCGCAGCTAAGGGAGAGTCCATAAATACCGGGAGGCGCGGTATGCCTCCGCTGGTCATTTCTTTGTCGAGCGCGGCAAGTATTATTTGCGTGCGCTCCAAAGAAAACGCCGGGATAAGAAGCGTCCCCTTCATTCGGGCTGCATGTCGAATTGCGTCAAAAAGTGCAGCTTCGCTTTTTTCAATTGAGCCGTGTATGCGGTTTCCGTACACGCTTTCAGTGATAAGCACATCCACCTTTTCCGGAACGTCACGGTCAGGAACGAGCATGGTAGGTACGCGCCCCAAGTCTCCGGTAAACGCGATGCGTTTACCGAATACGTCGACACATACAACTGCGGAACCCAGAATGTGCCCCGCGTTGTAGAGAGTTACTGACATCGGCCCTACACGAGTCGTGTGGCCGTAGGACACGGACTCGAGCATAGAAACTGCACGGTCAACGTCGGGTGCATCATAGGGCGCTGCATATCCGCATCGCTCCGCCTCCGTCTTCATAAGCTTTACGGAATCTTCGAGCATGACGGGCATCAGGCTCCGCGTCGGAGCGGTGGCGTATGCCTTGCCCCTAAACCCGTCTTTAACCAACTTCGGAAAGAGTCCTATATGGTCCGCGTGCGCATGTGTAAAAAAAATCGCATCAACTGAAGCCGGGTCGTATGAGAACGTTTCCGTGTTAACGGTCTCGCAGTACTGCTCTCCTTGTGAAAGTCCGCAGTCGACAAGGATGCGGGTCGTCGTATCGCCGTCCTTTGCTTCAAGAAGGAAGTTGGAACCCGTGACCCGTCTAGCACCGCGGGCAAATGTAATGGAAAGGGATTGCGTCATGCGGAAGGAGGAAGAAGTCGAGCAAAGGTCATGTAGGCTATTGTCGCACCTCCCATGTCAAAAGCGACATCCATGACTGTGTCCAACTCATGGAGTGCGGGGTGTATGTCAGACGGATAGAGCCCCGCAAGATACTCAAACACCTCCCATGCGACGCCAATTGCGAGTGTAAAAAAGAAAACCGAAGCATAACGGGACAGAAGCGTAATGCCTACAAAACGCCGAATATACCTCCCGCCCCACAGATACGCCGAGGCTATTACTACACCGCCAAGCGTGTGCATAGGTATGTCGTACCACCACAATTTCCAATACAACTCCTGCTCTATACCGACGATATGCAAAACGCCCAAGAGGGCGACGAGGATGAAAACGACACCGAGAAAAATTAACCGCACTCACTCACTATACCGAATCAAAAACCCCGCACGGGCGGGGCGTTTGAGTAGGGTTACGTTTGGGCATATAAACCTCAGGCGTATAGCCCAGGTGGGTGCCCGCAAATCGTATGCGTCGGAACTAATGAAAGCTCACCGGCATATGAAAGATATGAGGCTCCCAATGATTTTGTATTCGAGGTTATATGCCCTATAACCCTACCCATATTGTATCAAGTCTCCACTAAGAGCCTCTGTGTAAAAAGAAAAACCCCTCGTTCGAGGGGTAATTTACTCAAGAATGCCGTCCAGGTTGACGTCGTAGAGCATCCGCTCCTGAAGGAGTTTGTACTTCACAATTTCGTCAGGCTTAAACCACACCTTTATTTCGCGCTCCGCTTCAGCGGGAGATTCAGAGCAGTGAATCAAATTTCTGACGGCGCGATTCTGAACTGAAGAATGATCATAGGAATCCACAGTGTAGTCGCCACGAATCGTTCCCACGTCCGACGTCTTAGGTTCGGTAGCTCCTACAAGTTTCTTAACAACCGCAACAGCTTCGTTTCCCTGAACAACAAACGCGAGTATCGGACCCGCCGTCATGAAGTGAACGATAAGGTCAATAATTTCCCGTCCGTACTCCATCGCCTCTTTCTCAACGGGCAGTCCGTGCGCTTTGCGATCTTCCAGTACACGGGTGCCTTTGGCAAGGAACCATGCGTCATCTTTGTTGTAATGCGAAACCAACTGTTCGCGATTCGCCATAAGGAACTTGAACCCCACGAACTTAAGACCTGTGCGTTCAATACGGCGGACAATCTCGCCCACGAGGGAGCGCTGTATACCGTCGGGTTTTATGAGAACCAACGTTCTTTCTTCGTTGAAACGAGGTGCGTCTGCCATGGTTGCGGGCACTGTATCACGCTCCACGAGGGAATGCCACTTACGGCTTTGGTTGCTGAGACTGACGCATTGCGTTGTATTTGCGGAACACTTCTTCTTCGACCGCCTCGCGCTGTCTGCCGTAACGTTGATATGAAAGCTGTTTTAGGGCATCAACGTTCAAAGGATCGCCCATTCGAAATGGAACCGTATCCAAGGAGAAGGGCGACGTAGGCTTGCCGTCGGCAAGAAGTTTTACATAGGCCTTGAAGTTGTCGAGTTTAACCATGTCAGTTGCGTCAAACACGGGCGCATACTGCTTGGCCAAATATTCCGCGTCGTCGCTTCCCACACGGAACGTTGCGAGCGTTCCGACGTTACCGAACACCGCATTTTTGATTTTAGGATCAATCTGCGCAATAAACTGGTGCGCGATCGTCATTGAAAGACGGAATTTGCGGGCTTCGGAAAGAATTGTGGCAATCGTGTCGGTCGTAACGTTCTGGAACTCGTCGATATACAGGTAGAAGTTCGGCGGATTTAAGTGCAGGTAGTCCGTACGCGCCAAAGCGGTCATCATGATTTTACCCACCATGACCAAACCCAGGAGGTTTGCGTTCAAATCGCCCAGGCGACCTTTGGAAAGGTTAACCAGAAGGATCTTCTTGTTATCCATAATGTCCTTGAAATTGAAGGCGCTTCTCTGCTGACCGACAATCGGACGCATGATTTCGTTTGCGATAAAGATGTCGAACTTCGACGTGATGTACGGAACAACGTTACGCAAATCGCCTTCTCCGCGCACGTTTTCCGCAATATCTTCCCAGAAGTGGTTGACTACTGAGTTTCTTGAGCGGGAAAGTTTTAACGCGCGGAAGTCATCGTCCGCCAACACGCGTGAAATATCCATAAGTGTCGAGCCCGTTTCCGGATCTTCCAACACCAAAAGTGTTGCGTTACGGAAGTACTGCTCGAAAATCGGACCGAACGCTTCGGGTACGTCACCGTACAGCTTCTTGAATATTTTAAACATTTCGTCCACGACGAACGTTTTTTGCTCGGGGAAACGTGGATCGTATTCGAGCATGTTGAGACCCATCGGACGAGGCGTATAGGCGGGGTCGAAGTAAATAACGTCGTCGTATCGCTCTTTTGGAATTCGGGAAAGTATTTCCTGAACATCAACACCGTGCGGGTCGATAAAGCACAGGCCCTCACCCCGCTCGATGTCCTGAATAATCATGTTCTTAAGGAACGTCGTCTTACCGGCACCGGTCTGTCCGATAGTGTACAAGTGACGCAGACGGTCTTCGGGACCGAAGTGTATCGGTGTTTCTATGTTCGAATATACGTTCTTACCAATGAGTATGCCTGAAGTGGGAAGCCCGGGTGCCGCGGGGGCGAGTTTTGCGCTTGCGGTTTTTGCCTCGCGTGACGCGGTTCCGCCGGCAATAGACCAATGGAACATGGTCGACAATTCCTCAGTGTTCATGGGAAGCACCGTGCTGTGTTCGGCTTGTGGTGACGGGTATTTACCCGACATTTCAAGTTTTACCTGATCTAAAAATCCTTCCTGCGCGTCGCGGTCAAAAAGACGGAAGATAAAATTCCGACGCAACTCACGGCGTGCTTTGGGGGAGTGTGGATGATGAAACACAAAACGGTTTCCTTTCGCGTCGTCAAACTGACCGAAGCTGTTTTCAACTTCAGTAAGTATCTGATTGGCGCGTTCACGTGTACGAGCGGATGCAACGATGCGAATGTTAACTCCCGCAATTACATGCTTAAGCTTCTTTCCCACCATTTCCGCGGCAATAGCATCGACATGCTTCTCGCTGTGTCCGTCCCCTCCTCCGGAAGAGGACGAGGATTTCATGGCTTCCTTGAGCTCTTTTCCGGCACCCTTCATGACTCTGCGCCACAAAGGCTCGGGTTCTTCGTACTGCTGGTACACGAATACTTCGTGTGCGTGATACTTTCCGCTGTTGATACTATCCAATACTTTACGCATGCGCTTGGAGTGATAATCTCCCGCGCCGGCAATTGCAATTTGAAGCGACACGCCCTCGCCCTCCTGAGCGATTTTCGACATCGACGCCAACAGAATGTTCAACGGATCGTAGCTGAAGTCGTCGATTGTTTTGATGGGAAGGGGTGCGGGGCGCTTATAGATGCCGAAGGATATCGCACTCTCGCCGAACTGGTTGAACGGGTTGTAGTCGTCTTTCTTTTCGACAATGCGCGCACGCGGAAATATTGCAAATATTTGTTTCTCAAAAACGTCGCGACGTTTCCTGGGTATTGCGAGGTAAAACACAACGTCTTCACCGACGTGTGACACCGCAACCTCCATAACGAAATGTTCTTTATGAATCTTCTTTCGTTGTTGCAGGTCTTTGAAGAAATGAACGTCGGGAATCGTAACAAACGGAATAACCGCCTGATAAAACTGTTGCATTTGAGATGCAATATCTTTCAATGACCCTCCTGCTTGACCCGCGGTTGATTGCGGAACGGCGACTTCAAGAAGCACAAAGTCCAGCGCTTTTGCCATCGGATCGTTCGGATCAAGTCCGGGTATGTCGTGTCCTTCTTTCTTGTATTGAACCAACAGGCGGTGGAAGTCGTCTTCCAAGTGCGGATTGTTGATGCGATCCAGTTCTTTTATCGCCTCTCCAAAGCCCTTCGTACGAAGGATGCCCAAGAGGTGCTCCATGTCCTTGTCATTGGAGTCGGGAGTGAGCTCAAGTATGATTCCGCGGTCCGCGTCATGATGCTGAGTCGCTTCCTGCCCTTCGGCTGCGGAGGGAACAACAGCGGTTTCTATGGGCGGACGAGGCTCGTTGCGGTATCCCCCGCCACCGCCACCGCTTCGCGCCTGCTCACGAAGTTTCGCCATCTGTCGCTCGGGCGACAGCTTGGCTTCACCCATTTTTGAGTCGGGACCTTTTGCACCGGAAAAACCTGCCATGAGAGTAGTATAGCGTTTAAGAATGAAGAACAACATCTACTTGTTGTTATTCATTGCATAAACGCGGCCGGAGCCATGTCGCAACGCGACGGGCGAGGCGGTGTCGCGCGCACTTAGCTATTTTGCGAGTCTTCCGAGCAAAATACTTAGTGACGCGGACCGCGCTTTTCGGTTTAAAAAGAGTGGTGAATTACGAAATAAGTCCGATCACCTGATTGATCAGGTTTGCAAGGAAAGAAAATATCGACGCGAGGATGCCAAGAATAAATGTAAGCGCGGAA
>CAZMOI010000007.1:21303-21807 GCA_964568025.1 uncultured Candidatus Saccharibacteria bacterium | reverse complement strand
CGCAGTAATCCCGCGGTAAATCTTACTCAGGTGTCGTGCCACGTCTAAATGAGTCTCGTGGGCACGTTCGGCATGACGACGGTTCCTCCGCGTTTTGTGTCTACCAAAGGAACTGCCTTCACGTCTTTTTTGCATACGTTATTCGTCCTGCTTCCAATAGTTTTGGTTAGCATTTTGAATCGGGGCGGTAGTGGTGTCGGCGCTTGCGACAAACCCGATGCGACGGCGTGTTTGTAGAGGTGCTGGTTCGACTTTGCGGTTTTTAGCTATAGTCCACCACTCCTTCAGCTCACTGATGTGAGCGCTTAGTATCCTTCCTGCCATCAAAGCGTCACGGTCACATCCTAAAATTTCCTGAACAACACCTGTGCCCTGAAGAGCAAGCAGATTTCGTATAAGCACCCTGCGCTCAGAAATTGTATGCGGTTCTACATTGAGTAGCGCTTTGTTTCGGTGCCTGCGCACTGCGTGCCGTCCTTCTCCTCTACCTTGTTTTTCTTTTTG
>CAZMOI010000007.1:18519-21293 GCA_964568025.1 uncultured Candidatus Saccharibacteria bacterium | reverse complement strand
CGAGTCTTACTCTTCTCGATCTTTAATTCGTCAAAAGAGCGCGCGGGAGGGAACTGTTGTAGCCGTACATAGCTTCTCCGTGCAAACGCTGCGGACTGACTACGGCGTCGTTGAGTCCGGTCGGGTGCCTGCACGCCTCTCGTATCTTCCATAGAAATATAATACCACGATGTGGTTTATTTTCAATACACACTACCAAGCAGGGCTCGTCCAACTCAGAGTGATGTAACATCCACCTCGCGCTGAAGTTGTACTAGTTCCTGTCTCAAACGTTTTTCTCTCTTCGGAGAAACCTTGCCTTTAAGTTTTTCAACAATAGCCTCAACGCGTGCTTTCTTTGCCTCAAGACCCGTCCACTTGCGACCCTGATGCGCGTCCCGTGCCTGTTTATATGCGACCGCTGCAGGCAGAGCATGCTTTCTAGTTTTAGTCCTTTGTTCGAGTGACATTCGCTGACCCATACAGATAAAATAGTACTCTCCCGAAACTTTTAAGCAAGAACACGCGGACACGCCAAAAAACCTAACCCTGATTAGGAACTTCACGAAAACCGCTTATAAACTTGATGCCGAGCGTTACAAACACCGAGTGAGGATGAGGAAAGGGAAGTGTGTAGGAGTATGAAAGGATTGTTTCGTTTATTTCTTCGGGTTCAGGGTCGATATGATCGCCATGGTCGAGATGCATTCCGCCTTTGTCGTGTGACGATTCAATAGTCGCGTCATGATGCGCGCCGTCAGTTGCTGAAAATGCACTAGGAGGCACAACGACGAAACCCCAGCCTGCGGCTGCTATAGCTACCGCTAGAACCGGATATTTCATCCAGGTCATGAATATATTATCCCATTTCAAATAACTACTTGTCAAGTAACGCTACGAGGAGTACAGTAACGGGCATGGAAGATAAAGAATACAGACCGCGCGTCTTACAAGGTTCAAAACTAGATCCGAATATAGGTGCAGAGATGCACGTTCAGTTATCGTTAATGGATGCCCGCTCAGCCGAACTCGACGTCAGCGAAGAGCAGGTTCGTCGATACTCAATCAACTGGAAGGCTAAAAACGGGGTCGGCAAAATGCCTCCAATTACTGCGGATGCGGTTCGTTATTGGTTACGTCAGTATCTACAAAGCCAGCCAGAAAGCGAATTTTGGATCGAACCGGTGGCAATACTAAAGCTTCCTGAACAATTTGTAGTTAAGTGGCAAACCGAGGCAGATCAGCTGTCACACGGCTCGTCGTGCCATTCACCGGAAATGAGTCTTTATGCAGCTGAATTTTTCGCACGCGAACAAATGTGGATGGGTGCGGGGAACGACGGGCGAACTACATATCGCGTTGAAAGGTTCCCGGAACCTAAAACAAAGAAGGCCTCAGTCTAGACGAAAAGAAACAGCCGGGGGAGAACCTCGGCCTTTTCAGCCTCGAGTAAGTGCGCAAAAGGTATATTGTGCGCACTTCGTTCGCTCTGAAGGGGCCATTCCCCTATCAGGTTCTTGGACGTTAATCTCGATGAATAGTTGGGGAGATTAAAAGACAAACTTGAACTAACTGATAACTTTATTTGACGGGAATCGGATAGTGTTATTCGTTCCCACTATGCTCATATGATTGATTATCGTTGATTATGATGCAGTATTCTTCCCTACCTCGATCTGGAAACCTGAAAAAACAGATTAGATGATAATATTCCTCTTATGCTTGAAACATTCGAAGTGGATAACTTCAGAAGTATTAAAAATGCTAGTTTGAACTTTTCTCGACTTAACGTCTTGGTGGGTCTTAATGGGGCAGGTAAATCTAACCTCATCGCTGCACTTTCTTTTCTTAGAAGGCTTGCTTTAGGGCAACTCGCAAACCCTATCTCCGATAGTCTTGTTTTTGCTCCAACTGAACTTTTTTATGCTGAAAATGTAGCAGAGAAAATCCGCATTAAGGTTCAATTTTTTTCTTCTATACTCGGAAGATTCCAATTAGAAATAAAAATTCAGGCAAAAGAAACGGAAGAGGGTGTAACCGAGCTTCAAATTTCACATGAGGCTCTATACAAAGTGAACGAAAAGGAGGTTAAATTAATTTATGAAAGGACCAATACTGCCCTCAAAAGTGCGGAAAACGCAGTAATACCGCTACAGCTTAACGGGGACGCTCTAGCTCTTGCTCAGTACAAGAATCCTGAGGTAGTCAATGCAAGAAACATCCTGACAAGACTGAGAATTCCATCTCCTTCTTCGCTGGATGCGAGGGATACTGTAGCTGAACCCGGCCTTGGAAACTTAGCTGGACTATTAGTATCCATTAAAGAAGACCCGAAAAGATACGGACATTTTAACGAAATAGCAAAGGAACTTGTGCCCAGCATTTCTTCATTCGAACTCGTGCCTGCTGGCTTAACAACAACGGAACAGGAGAAAACCAAAGTGGTATCTCCTCAAGTTCTTCCCTTTTTGCTTTTAACTCAGCAAAAAAATATCAAAAATAAATTGAGCTTGCAGACTATCTCTTCTGGAGACATTCGCACTCTTTACATAATTGCGGCTGCGGTCGCACTAAGAGAGGAGTCGACTTTAATATTGGAAGAAATAGAAAACGGTTTGCATCCTAAACGAGCCAAACTTCTCGCAGATCATCTTGACACAATTTCAAGAACTCAAAAAAAACAAATCATATTCACCACGCACAGCACCGAAGTGATCAACTTTGTTAAAGCAAGTGATGTGATTTTCGTTATGCAGGACGAGAAAGGTAGCCACTTCTTCCCTCTCAGAGATCCC
>CAZMOI010000007.1:0-18509 GCA_964568025.1 uncultured Candidatus Saccharibacteria bacterium | reverse complement strand
TTATGCAGGAGGGAGGGAAAATAACAGAATACCTTTCTACAAAATTTAATAGGTAGCATGCTAATTGGGCTACTTTACGAAGGCAAACGAGACGAAAGTGCAATTTCCTCTCTAATCAAAAGAATACTGGAAGATTGTGTCAAAGAAGATCTTCGCTTCATACAGTACAAGGCAGAAGGACCGATTATAAACAAAATTAATCCCGCTTTAAAAACTTTTTTTGGTCTTAAAGAAAGCGCGGAAATAGCTGTATTTTTTTCAGACCAAGACAAAGACCCTAACCACTGTAAAAACCTTGAAATAAAGACGAGAGAAGAATTGGCAACTCACTATTCAGGTAGAAAAGTAGTTTTTGCATTCCCTTCTCCTCACTTTGAAAATTGGTTTATTGTTGAAGAAAATTCTTTAAAAGAATTGTACGAATTAGAACGAGGAGAAAAGTTACCTTTTTCAGAAATAAAGTACCCAAAGTCGCGTCTCGAACGAATTCACGAAACTGCAAATATAGAAATGCTTACAATAACAAAAGCATATACGAAGCTAGCAGAAGGAATAGATATCAAGCTCCTTAAAGATAAAGACAGAGACTTCAAGCGATTACATAACGAATTGCGCGAAGCAGCTGGCTGCGAAGTATATCAGAGCACCTTTTAATCTTTGAAAATCAAAAAATTGTCTTTCTAGATTTTTGTGTTATAAATTTTTGAATGAGAAAGGAAGGCGTTAAGCCACCCGTAGGATCACTTGAACTACTGATTCCGCGCATCGACATGCGGGGCTTGGTCGAGGCAAAGCCCGGACTACTGATATCGGAAGACCGGTCATCTCAGTGGGAAACAAACCCTATCGCCTCCCCTGTCGCCCAGACCTTTTGGTGGATGTTTAAGGACGACAGAGAAGACGGGATTCAGTTAAGAAAAGACTTACGTGCATTTTTAGAGGGGCAGACCGTAGTGGATTTAGGTGCCGGATACGAAGGAACCTACGGATACGCTATAGCAGCTCTTTCCGGTGCTTCCGGGTACGTCGGGGTTGAACCATTTCATGCTGAACACTTTCACGAACACTTTGAGTACGAAACCCTCCCGGTTCCATATGTTGTCGTTGCGGAAGACATGCGTTCGTTTGTCCCCCGCCTTCCGGACAATTCCGTATCGTTTCTCATTTCTGGCATTGATGAATGCATTTTGTATCAGGTTTCTAACGACGAATACGAAAGCCTAAACGCGGGTGTAACGCGAAGCTTGGACCCTAAAGGCGCGTTGGTTTCTAACTCATCGATAGTCCACGGAAAAAAACTAACCGACTATCCGCTTAAACACACTCTCGCGCACGGCGGTGTAGGTGGCGGTTTGCGTATTCTGACAAAAAACCGCTAACCGCATCAATAAAGAACTGAACCCTTCCACCGATACGGCTGATCTGTAATGCCGTGTTCATCATAATAGTGCGGCTCTTCAGCGGTGAGTTTTATAGGTTCTCCAGTAGGGTCGACACGAACTATGCGATTCGGTTTGATGCCGAACAAATTTACGTGAATTGTGCGTAAGGGTGATTCCGCATATGAAATTACAGAATCTGTTGATGTCCGCCCTTTAGGAGTCGGAGAAATAACCACCTCACCGTTTCGCCTCACGCCTCGATAATAGCCCTGACGCGGTTCTGGCCACAAATCACCGTGGTAGTCACCAAACACCTCCAAATAGCTGATTTTTTGTCCTTTCTTAATACCTAACCCCTTCTCCATCCACTGGCGGATTTTATACGGCGAAGGAAAATTCGTTTCAAAAGATTTCATGTGGAAAGGTATAGTACTCCTCCCCCACCCTACCCGCAACTTTGCCTTGCGCTAAACCGAAGTGGCACCATATATGATGCCACTTGCTAAGGACTCTTTAAGTTTCCCATATATGGGAAACCTACTGGCCTCAACCACTTTCACATCAATGAGAGTAAAGAAGAAAAGAAAAACCGCCTCTCGACAAGCGAGAGGCGGTTTTTCTGACGTGCGCAGTTGCCTTAGGCTTTCCGCACTTTGACGGCATTCAATCCTTTCGGACCTTCAGCCACTTCAAATGTCACGGTGTCGCCCTGGCGGAGAGAGTCAAAAGTTCCTTCTACGATTTCTTTTGAGTGAAAGAAAAGGTCTTTTGCTTCGCCATCGCGCTTGATAAAGCCATAGCCTTTATCAGTGAGCGTAGCTATTGTTCCTGTTTGCATACAAACTAGAAAAGTTTTTTAAAATCAAGCGCAGCGCGTTTGGAGGTGGAGGTCGACGCCTGCATCTCTTGAGGTCAGCCCTGAAGTTGATGCAGGCACTGTAGCACGCCTACCCCCAACACTCTACTCCCTGGCTTTAGGTAAATACCGAGCAAGGACTGCCTGCGCCTCCCTTTTCTGCCTTTCGTCGTTTTGGCGCATGCGTTCAATCTCTGTGTAGATTCGCAGTTTGCGAATCATGTCGCTCCAAATTAAAGAATAGTCGCGGTTTTGACGCATACAGGAAATCGCTTTTTTATTTTTACTAGTCGTTAAAGTAGCCGTGCTCGTCGTCGGGATCAGGATGTGAGTCGGTATAAAAACCGCACACCGCACATATTTTTCGTACATTGCGAAACTCGTCTACGGTATATCCGGGTACATGCGGACGATCGCCGTAACACAGTTCCAAATCACGTTCTTGATTTGACGGTACACGAACTTCTACTTTGCGCGGAGTTTCAACAGGACGACTGCCGTCGGTGTTGAACGTTCGTCTAGGATCTGATTCTTGAATAGACCGACGCGACATTGAAGTATTATACAACTTATATCCATTTTAGCAATATCTCACTACCGAGGCGTGTACCCGCCCCATGCTTTGCTCCAACGTTCGGTTTTGTGGCGATAGAAAAAGTGTATACAAATGGAAAGAACCAGAAGAACGGCAAACGTAGCCCCTACCCCACTCCAGCCACCCCACAGGTAAACACCTACACCGATTGCAAAAAGAACGGCATATTTAACTAGACGAAACTTCCATGTCTGCCCGTGGATTGCAACGTCTACCTCTTTCTTAACAGCCTCTTTTAGGTCCATACCAGGCGTGAATTGTACCCCACTTCCCTCTTGAAAAGCGGAGGGGTATAGTGCCTGTATGCATAGGGAACAGCATCCCGTAACCCACGGAATTGCACTCCGCTTTACCCAAGGGATAAACAACCAGGACGTTGGTTTAATCGTCGGGCAGTACCACGAGGACGCACGCCATTTCAGCCCTCGCCGTAGAGCGCTTAAACCGGAAACTGGCGGATGGGCCCACGGCATTGAAGAAATACGCGGACACTACGAAGACGCACTCGGGCGTTACAAAGGTAAACGTTTGCGGTACGTACTGTTCCCTGAAAAACTCATAACCGATCCGAACCATATTCATATGACCTACACTCGACTTGCGACCGGGGAGCCGAGGGCTATCGTTGAAGAAGAGTTCAACGTCGTAGGACGACTGATCAAAGAATCGCGCGTTTTGGAAAGATCGTCCTAATATTTAATACGGACGCTCCGTTAAAAAATTAATGCCGTGCTGCGTGTGCGGACGCTTCTCGCAACTTGTCTTTAGCGGCGTTGCGCGCGGTTATAAAAAGACCTCTTGGAATCTGAGCGTATTCTCCGCCTACAACATTCACCTTACCCGTCTCCGCATCCCAGGCAAACACTAAATCCTCCGGGGCTCCGTCGGGGGCGAAAATCGTCACACCGCAACACCACTCGTCATTGCCATCAAGGTAGGGATCGGAAAACTGCATCGATTCAAGGTCGCGTTGACGACGTTCAGACGCAAGCACCTCGCGTGCTTGAGGGTCAGATTTTTTAAGCTCGAGAAGTACGCGCATCCTTATTCTTTTAATCCCGACACTAATAGCAATAACGCCAGGCTGAAGTTGTGTTTCCTGATCAAAACCGCTTAGACGTACGTCTGTTAAGTAACCAAAGTGCTCCCTCTCTTGGCCATTCTCAAAGAAAACAGCTCGGACAAAGTCCTGGAGTAACCCCCCCTGGTTCCTGAAGCGGGCAAAAACTCCTCGCCCGTTTAGAATCGCTTCCCTACGAATCTCCACCGTTCTTTGGTCGTGAATCTCTACGTCTGCCTCCCTCTGTGGCATAAATGTTGATTAGTGAATATATGCACCGTACTCCTGTTTTTCAGGTTCGGCAAGAGCCTCTTTTAACGAGTCCCGTTATACACATACCTCCCCAATTACCCGTTCGTAGGAGTACAATTATAGGAGTGGCGTAACAGCCCCCTTATATCTAAAGATTTATTTTTATGTTGATGGGACCAATGAGTCCGCAAATGGCAGCGTGGAAGGCCCTTATCGGCCGGGCGCTCCTCGCGGCGATATTTATTATCATGGGCGCGATGAAGATTCCGGGCTTTGCCGGGATGGTCGCATGGACGGCATCGTTCAATGTTCCTATGCCGGAAGTCGCAGTGGCTCTTGCCATTTTGATCGAACTCGGCGGAGGTTTAATGATACTCGCTGGCTGGCACACCCGCCTTGCGGCAAAAGCGCTCGTCCTCTTCCTCGTCGTGGTCACCGCGATTTTCCACTCGAACATTGCGGATCAAATGCAATTGACCATGGCACTCAAGAACCTCTCTATCCTGGGCGGTGTTTTGATCCTTATCGCACACGGTCCGGGAGCGTATTCGTTCGACGCAAAGAAGGGCCCCGGAATGGCATAAGCTTTGCCTTCGAAAAGAAAAACCTCCGGTCTCCCGGAGGTTTTTTAATTTATTTTGTCACTAGTTATTTCTTCCAACATGCCTTAGACGAGTTCCATGGACGAGTTCCCTCTTTCTCATAGAGGTACTTTGCGTAGGCAAGGTTACCTTCAAGGGAGTAAAGATCGATACCCATCTCGGTTGCGGTCGCCTCGTGGTAATAGGTGTTGACCTGCATCACGCCGATGTCGCTCTTGTTTATCTTTCCGCGATACACGGTGCCGTCCTTTTCCAAGTGGCGCATGCGCGACTCACAGTAGGCAATGTCACCCATTACAGGCGCATCCGCAAAGTATTCGCGAACGTAGGCACCGAGAGTCTCAGGGTTTGCCTGCCCCGCTACCTGGAGCGCTGTGGTGTCCGACGGGGCCATGGCGCCCGCCAGAAGGAAAATCAAAGGAATAATCATAGTGTTAGTTTTGACTCAGGGGGTTCGGATAGACGGTTAAGACGTTAGATAAAGCCATTCCGAACCTATAGAAATGCCTGCATACGCAGGCATGAAAAAAGCCGCTCCAGAGAGCAGCTAGGAACTAGCGTATCAAATTTGGAAACCTCTGTCAAGCCTTTACAGGCTCAAAATAGCACTTATACGGCTCTATTGAGCCACATAATGCTTATTGGCCAAAACGCTGTTTTTACGCTTTTCGGCTAGCACTTCACTGTATCCAAAACTTCCTTGTACGCCTCGTCTACAGAGTCCACTACCTTGTAAAGGTCCAGGTCTTCTTTGCTAATAGTCCGGTATTTCTCATAGAGATGCTTCTCAAACAGCTCCGTAAATGGGGTCCAGTAGTCCTTGCCGTAGAGAATTATAGGGATGCGCTTGATTTTCCCGGTCTGAACCAGGGTGAGTATCTCTGAAAGTTCGTCCAAGGTACCGTACCCGCCCGGGAAGTAGATGTAGACCTCGGAAGCGAAGGAAAGCATGACCTTCCGCGTGAAGAAGTAGTTAAAGGTCATTCCGTCTGTCAGGTATTGGTTTGTCGACTGCTCCTGCGGAAGTTGGATGTTAAGACCCACTGACTTGCCCCCTACCTCGTACGGTCCCTTACTTGCCGCTTCCATAACACCCGACGCACCCCCTGTAATAACCGCAAAACCCGCCTGGGCAAGTTTTGCCGACAATTCCCGCGCCTGTTCGTATATGGGGTCCCCGGGGCTCGTCCTGGCTGAGCCGAAAATGGTTGCCGCAAGATTGTATTTCCGAAGCATTTCGAAGCCAGAAACAAACTCCGCCATGATTTTGAACAGGCGCCACGACTCTATGTCTTTAGTGTGGTCGGTTTTAGTAGGGTCGCAGACGCGAAGTTCCGCCTCCAGACGATGCTCGTCCGGAGTGGCAAACGCAGGGGTCTTTTTTGACTTAAACAGATTGTCGAACATTACTCAATTTTATCACGGACGGCTCCACGGTATCGGGTACGCCGAAAAGTCAGGTAGCAGTTCCTTTCCGTACAATAGGCGCGACGCCGCTTCCGCATGGCAGAGTGCCCCGGTCAATGCGTTATGAGGTTTAGGTTCCGCCGGAACGCCGACGTACTGCAAAACACCATCAAGATTCAAGGTTGTGTGACGTTTTTTTGCATCAAACGGAGGAACGATTCCCCGCTCAACCATGTGCATGTACGCAAGCGTGTGCGTGTCGAGCGTGCGGTGCGCAAACGGAAATTCAAAGTGGTTTCTTAAACACGCCGCAATCAGGAAGTCGCGGTCAAAGGAGGGATTTTGTCCCACGAACGTCCAGTCCGAAATCTCTTTTGCCCAGGCAATAAACGCCTGCACAATTTCCCCTTCGCTCTTTTTAGACTGATCGGCTATTTCTTCTCTTGAAAAACCGGTTATCTTGAGCGCCTCTTCTTCGACATGCGCACCGTCCCATGCCCGACATTCGTCATAAAACTGGTTCGCGGGATTTTTAAAATCAACCGCGCCTATCGCAAGTATGGAATGCTTGTGCGCGTTTGTTCCTGTTGTTTCAACGTCAACGGCAATCATGGGCTTCTCGCGTATGTATGATACCTCACACTGAAGCTTCATCCTCCGCTTCCCTCGGCCTCTGACGTAACGCGCGCGCCCGTTCACGCATTGAAAGTTTGTAAAAACGACTCGCCACTTCATGAATCTCATGGAAACCTGCGTGCAATTCCTCATACAAGGTCCTGTATTCCTCTTCCGTCAAAGCACCGCCTGAAAGCAGGTCTTGCAACATGTCTTGGTGAGTGAACATGCCAATGCGCTCGGGTCTACCGTCTCGTTTTTTGAAATCGCTCTGTATTTTTTGTATCCAGCCCTTAGGGACGACTCCGTTTTGTAAAAACAGTTCCGCTGTAGCGGCACCCACCTCCGCCTCGGATAGGAAATCGCCTTCAAACCCGTGTGTATATACGTCTGCCAGATAATTAATCCGCTCCCCCACTACCTGAAACCTATCCTGCGCATCGCGCTCTTCGGGGCGCAATGCTTCCTCTGCCCACACGGCATCATTTCCAAGGGGTGGCGGAAGCGCTCCAACAAGTGTCTGCGCTTCAGCCTCACGTTCATGTGCCTCCCTGAGAGCCCTCGCACGTACTTCGCGTGCAACATCAAACTCCTTCCGCACACCGGAGAGCCGGGCTATTTCTTCTGGGTCTGTTTTTCTGCGCTCCGTTCTTACGGCATCCATGTCTGACGGTATACGCAAAACAGAAAGCGCATGCATACGCGACAAAAAGATGAGGTGCGTCATCGCGTAAAACTGTTTGTGGACCCGCTCATATGCATAACTCTTAAGGTCTGAATCGTTTCCGTTCAAAAGTGCCGTATAGCGATCCTGGAAAAGATCCTGAATCTCCCGTTCCTCTTTTTGAAACGCAAACACGGTTGACTGTGCACTAAGCGCTTTTACTCTTTCTTCAGCTGACATGGGAGCGGAACTCCACAAAGACGCGTTCGCTGTTGTATGCACCGACGCAAGAAGCATCGCCTGCCGCGCATCTAATTCTTTGAGTTTTGCAATAATCTCCCGAAGCTCGCGAATGACCGGATGCTGTTCAAAACGAGACGCTTCGAGTGAGCGTTTAATGACGTCCCGGCCTCTTGAAAACACATCATCCATAGGTATTACATTCCGCTGCAGTTCCCAGGAACGTACCCCGCCTTTTCGGCGGCCTCGACGGTAGGAAACCTGACGAGGTTCTGGGGCTTTATCCTCTGGGCAGTACCGCACCAAGGGTAGTAATACGCCTTTCCGGAGCGTGATGCAACATACCCTCCCCCTTGTGCCAAAAAGACCGTCGCTGTACTTTCCTGCCCCTCCGGATAGAGAATCTTAAGCTCCCCTTCCTCGCCATAAAGGACCGACAGCCGACCCAGTCCAAAGGCTATTATCGCGACCAGGCCTATAACCAAAAAGACCCATATATCGGCTTTCCGCTCAAGGAATAGCGCGTTGATTTTACGGAACATTATGTTAGTATAACGCCCATGGCAACAAAGAAAGCAGCCGGCTCAGCGAAGAACCTGACCGATTCTAATCCGCAGTATCTGGGCGTTAAGCTCTACGCGGGTCAGAAGGCTAAAACAGGCAATATCATCGTCCGTCAGCGCGGTACCAAGTTTATGGCAGGTAAGAACACCCGCCTCGGCAAGGACCACACCGTATACGCAGTTGCAAGCGGTACCGTTTCCTTCCGCGAAACTCGTAAGACTCGTTTTGACGGATCTTCGACAAAGCGCAAGGTCGTTGACGTTAAATAATTTCTTCGCTAACCGCGACGATACAGGCACCTACATCAGGTGCCTTTATCGAATCTGAAGAGAAATCGTGGCCTTTGCGCCGTGAATGGAAACAGGAATCGAATAGACTCCGGTCTTTTTTATAGGTTCCGCGAGTTGTATTGCCGATTCCGGAAGCGAGATGTTAAACCCCTTTGAAATAGCTTCATTCACGTGTTTTTCCTTGACCGCTTCAAACAACACACCTGCGTCATTCGATTTTATCTGAAGTTCCAGTACTTTGCCGTGTAATTCCGCAAGAGCTTTTTTGGCAAGCGCCGAATCCATATCTTTTTTACCCTTGACGGCAAGCGCTTCTTTTTCGACACGCTTCAAATTTTCGGGTGTTGCGGGCACCGCTTTTTTTTGCGGAATAAGCACGTTCATAGCGTAGCCGTCCGCAACGGTAATTACTGACCCCCTCTGGCCCACTTTCTTTACGTCGACTAAAAGTATGACTTGCATAAGGCCATGATAGCCGTGCATTGCCCGGAGGACAAATCGTGACGTAACAGATTTACTGTCCTGTTTTAAGAAACTCGGCAGCGCGTTCCAACTGTGGGTCCAGGCCTTTGTCGGCATCTTCCTGAGTACGTTCAACCACAATGTCGGGTGTTACGCCTTCGTGCGAGATGGAAACCCCCTTCGGCGTAAGCCAGCGAGCGATGGTTATTTTAATAGATGAGTCCCCCGTTACATCAAACACCTGTTGAACAGAACCTTTACCGAACGATTGAGTGCCGATTAACGTTGCTTCGTCATGATCACGCAAAGCCCCTGCAAATATTTCCGAGGCGGAAGCGGAGCCTTGGTCAATGAGGATGACGAGCTTTAACTGGTCACTAAACACGTCGTATCCGCGACTGCGGAACACGTCTTCGGCCTGGCGTCCTGAAAAGTCCTGAATAACAACGGGCTTTCCGACGGGTAAGAACCAACTTGCCATGTCGACGGCAACCTCCAAGTATCCGCCCGGGTTCCCGCGCAAGTCGATAATCATTTTGTCGGTATTCGCATTTGCAAACGCGCGTATCGCATCCCGGAACTTGTCGGGCGCAAGCGCGTTAAAGGAAAAGACTTCAATCACAAACACTCCGTCATCGCGTAGACGATACTCAACCGTCGGCAACACTATTTCATCTCTCGTAATCGGAACGTCAAACGGTGCCGAGCCGTCGCGTACCACCGTCAACACAACCTGTGTCCCCTTCTCTCCGCGAATCTTCTCGACAGCTTCCGAGGTCGAGAGTCCGAGAGTATCTTCGCCGTCAATTTTCGTAATCAAGTCTCCGCTCTTCATCCCGGCACGAAACGCGGGAGTGTCTTTCAAAGGAGCGACTACGGTCAACGCTCCGTCCTTAACGTCAATTTCAAGACCGACTCCGCCAAAGTTGCCCGCTACCTGACTGTCAAAAATTTCTTTTTCGCGAGGCGGAAGAAACTCCGTGTACGGGTCACCATATGCGGAGGCAAGTCCGGATATCATTCCCCACACTTTTTCATCAACGCTCACTGCTTCCGTGGTCGTAGCGGGAACAAAATGCTCATCAAGAAGCTTCCACGCCTTAAATACCGAAGACAGGTCTGCGTTTTCCGGCCCCGCTTCCGTTTGTGCATTAGCACTCCAGGGAACGACAGGTGCCCATTTGGTACCGATAAAAAAACCGCCAATCAAAAAAACTACAGCGACCGCGGCAAGCGTCCGTGTTCCCCAACGATCGTTTGGCTTATGTTCGTTCATATCAGTCGCTTATTATGCCATACCGTCCGCGCGGGGCGCGGTATACTGCGCCTATGATAAACAGATTCGAACGTCAGGGAATTCAATGGATAGATTTGGAGAGCCCGACACCGGAAGAAGTGGAGGAGGTTGCACAGGAATTTAATCTTTCCCCCATTTTGGTGCAGGACCTTTTGACCCCGACGCAAAAACCCCGCGTTGATTTATACCCGAAACTCGCCTACGCGGTACTGCACTTCCCTTCGTTTAGACACACCCGCGGAAACTCATTCTCTCAGGAAGTGGACTTCATCATCGGGGAAAAGTTTATTGTTACCACTCACTACGACTCCGTCCCTGCCGTATATGACTTCTCCCGAGCGTTTGAAGCGGAATCACTGCTTCAGCATGCAAACTCTCCCCGCTTCGCCAGCGGTCACGTGCTTCTTCAGCTTGCTGAACGCCTCTACCAGGGCGTTGAAGACGAGCTGGCATCGCTTGAAGACACACTTGCTTCAATAGAACAAAAGATATTTGAAGGAAAAGAAAAAGAAATGGTGTTTGCCATTTCCGCGGCGTCGCGAGAATTGTTAGATCATAAACGCACACTCGCAAACCACCCGAACATTCTTGACGCACTCGAACAGATGTCGATAGTGACGTTCGGCGAAGAGTACGGTAACTACTTACGCGGAGTGAAGCTCTTTCATTCCCGTGTTATGTCACATGCTCAGGCGCTTTCGGAGACAATAAACGAGCTCCGCGAAACTAATACTGCACTTCTCTCAACTCGCCAGAACGAAATCATGAAGAACCTCACCATGATGACGTTCATGACTGCACCGATTGCGGTCTTTGTCGGACTCTTCGGTATGAACACGGCGATTCCGCTTGAAGCGGGCCCGAACGGATTTTGGATTGTTGTCGGCGGAGTCGGCCTTCTTGCCGCCTCTTTCATTGTCTACTTCAAAGCCAAGAAGTGGTTCTAGTCGCGAGCGTACATCCTAAACAAATCTTTTGCCGCGTTTCTTGCGGTTAAGTACGCGGTATTGGGACGTACGGCTCCGGTGCTTTCACTACGAATGTGATACACCATTTGCGCTACGGGATCCCATCGAAATGATAACGGGAACTGTCCTCGATGTGTCGTAAGGGTCAACGAGCAATACCACACACCGTTTACTTTTTCGACTGAGTGAATTTCAACGCTTTCGTTGCGTTCTATTGCCTGCGGGTCGAGTGTTACCTCGTAGCGATTCATAACCGTTTTGTACAACAAAGATAAGCCTGTGTCAAACCTGCGTAACAACGGGGAGAAGGCAGTGGAAAAAGAATGCGTATACGGGCACTTTTTGTATTCGTCCTTTTGGATACCGTTGCTAGAATGCGTGTATGGCTGACATCCGCATACCTCCGCAATCAATAGACGGCGAACGCGCCCTCCTCGGCGCAATCATGCTCAAGGCGGACGCAATACATGAAGTAACGGAACTTATTTCCGCGGACTCTTTTTACGTTGAGAAGCATCGTATTATCTTCCGATCCTTTACCGACCTTGCCGCCGCCGGTAACCCTATTGACTTGCTTTCAACCGCAAACCGACTGAAGGAAATGTCGGAACTTGACCGCGCGGGCGGAAACGCATATCTCGCGGAATTGGTGTCCGCCGTTCCGACCTCTGCGAACCTAAAGTACTACGCGGAAATAGTGCAAAAGAAAGCGATGATGCGTGGAATTATTGAAGCGGCATCCGACATCGGTGAAATAGGATACGACGAAGCGCGCGACGTTGAAGATATAGTGGACGCGGCTGAAAAACGCCTGGGTGAAGTTACTTCCTCCCCCACCATGCGTAAGTTCGTTGCAATCGGCGATGAACTAAAACAAGCGTGGGAGAGGTTCGACAGCCTCTCAAAGGGTGATCATGAAATGCGCGGAATACCGACAGGCTTTCAGGGCCTCGACAATCTTTTGGCGGGCTTTCAGCGGTCGGACCTCATCATTCTCGCGGCACGTCCTTCTATGGGTAAAACCGCGCTCGCCTTGGACATCGCACGCCAAACTGCGATTAAGCACAACACTCCCGTCGGCATCTTTTCTCTTGAAATGAGCTCCCAGCAGTTGGTCGACCGTATGCTGGCGGCGGAGGCACGTGTTGACGCATGGAAGTTGCGCACCGGAAAAATCGGCACCGATGAAGAATTCGAACGCATTCGAGATGCGATGGAGCGACTTTCAAAAGCGTCAATCTTTATCGACGATCAGCCTGCAAACAACGCGCTCATCATGCGCTCGGTTGCACGTCGTTTGAAACGCGAGCACGGCATCGGACTTCTTATTGTCGACTACCTCCAGCTCATGTCGACGACAAACAGCCGGCAGGCCGACTCTATGGTGCAACAAGTCACGGAAATATCCCGCTCGTTGAAGACACTCGCCCGCGAACTGGACGTACCCGTGCTTGCACTCTCCCAGCTTTCACGCGCTATTGAACAGCGTCGCGGACGTCCCCGCCTTTCTGACTTGCGCGACTCGGGTTCCATTGAGCAGGATGCCGATGTGGTTATGTTCATTCATAACGAAGACCGTTACAAAGAACCGAACGAAGAGAAGTCGAATGTCGCGGAAATTCTTATCGAGAAGCACCGTAACGGCCCTACCGGAAAAGTAGACCTCTACTTTGATGCCAAGCGCGCAACCTTTCTTCCGGTTGAAACGTCAGACTTCGGCGCTGCTATGGCTGCGTCATCGGACGACACCTTCTAGAACATGCCACGTCCTATTGATGAGCTGATTCTTCTTATTTCCGAATTTCCGGGTATCGGCCCGCGTCAGGCACGCCGTATCGTACAGTTTCTTTTGACTAGGAATCCCTCGTTTGTAGAAAAACTTGCAACACTTATGCGCGACGTAAAGAAAAGCGCCGTGCAGTGTGCCGAGTGTTTTCGCTACACTGACTCTGCGGTAAAAGGTTTGTGCCGAATATGCGCCGACGAAGACCGGGACACGAAGCTCCTAATGCTGGTTGAAAAGGACGTCGACATAGACGGGGTTGAGTCCGCTGGTGCTTATCGCGGGCGGTACTTTGTGCTGGGAGGATTGATGCCGATGACTCAAAGAAAAAACGCACCTGTCCTCCGTACAAAGGAACTCTCGGCGCGTATACAAAAAAACGGAATTGAAGAAGTGATACTAGCGCTTTCCACCACCCCTGAGGGTGACTACACTGCGCAGGAGTTGATTACGAGTCTAAAGACACTTCCGTCCGCAACATCTTTGAAAGTGTCCATTCTAGGTCGCGGTCTGTCTGTGGGGGCAGAGATTGAGTATGCCGACTCCGAGACTCTTCGAAATGCATTTCGGAACCGCCATTGACGTTTACCGCCTCAGGAAGACCAAGCATCATAAGCGCCGCTTCGGCTCGTAGGTCTGCGAGTATGCCGGAGGTACTTCTGGCAGGAGTAGTACGTTCTTGCCACGATTCCGTCCACACCGAATCAGCGCCCTGTCCGCCGTCGTTTGCAGGATGACGGTACTCAAGACCGACACCGTGGGTATATTCGACTGAACCAAAGATTTCGAGTTTCATTTTCATGAGTTCTGTATTATATCACACATATTTATATATGTCAATTAACGGTTTGACTTAGGTGCTTCATCAAGATGCGCGTCTATAACTTCAATAAGCAGGTCAAAATCGCCCGCGTCAAAGGCAGAAAAGACCGGGTCTGCACTTGCTTCCCGTAGCGCCGTAACGCGGTCTTTGTAATCGGGGTGCGTGAGGTATTCCAACAACGTCCAACCTTTATCCAAAAGAGGTCGCCTCGTTCCCGAAGCGACCTCTTCCCTTCTTTTGCCCCCGCAGGACATAGTAGGTTTATATTTTCTCTATTTTGACAGTTACGAACGGCTGGCGATGTCCGCGTTTCTTGTGGTATCGGCTTTTTGCCTTGTAGCGGACGACAACTATCTTCTTGCCTTTTCCTGCCTTAAGAACCTTACCGGTAACCTTTCCGCCCGAAACCGTCGGAGCACCTACCTGGGTATCTTTACCGTTGTCGGTCAAAAGAACCGAATCAAATGCAACGGAAGCACCTACTTCGGCCCCTTCAAGCTTTTCTATAGTGATGACGGAACCCTCGGACACGACATACTGCTTACCGCCCGTTTTGATGACTGCTATATCCATAATTTCGCCATCCTACCCTAAAGGTAGTCTTTTATCAATGCCCGGTTTTCAGGCCAAATATCGGTGTGTATGCGGTCGGCACGAATGGTTATTTCCTCCCCCCGATATTCAGGGTCCTCCACTTGGACAAGCTCCAGGGCAACATACGTCTCGCCCAGGCGTGCCGTCAGACGGTGTACGCCTCTCCACTGACGCTCTCCGTATAGGTCTTTAATCCCCTTACACCACACCAAAGAGCCGGCCGATTCTGGATTGCCTCCGGTTGCCATATATCTAACGCTCGTGGTCAAAGACCCCTCCTTCAGGAATCTCTTCGTCTCCGACAAGTTTAAAGCGGTCAGGAACAGGAGTGAACGTGGACAATGGAAACAAACGAATTACGTGACCTGAAACAGGACGCTGTGTCTGATGTCCTTCGCCGCCTTCCTCTACTTCTACTACTTCACCTGAGAACTTCTTTATTTCTCCAGTCATGAAAATATTATTATATGTTCACACTCTAAAAGACCTGCGAGGGTCTGACAACTTGAAAAGTTTCGTACTTTATCCTGCAACACGATTCGGGAGTCCTTCTTTCTTTTTTATCCATCCTTCCTCTCCTCGCACTATCCCGCCTGACCCTTTTTTAAGAATAACTCTGGAAGTATCGGCAGGTTCTCTACCGACAAAGTAAAACGGGGGCGTACCCTGCTTGAGAAAGGGGTTTCCTCCCACTACTTCCGCAAGGCCTACTTCTTCAAGCCACCTGAAGCTTTCTTTTGCCATTGAAATACCACTAGGAGGCGTGATCCGTATCTTCACCAGAAGCCAGTTCAAAAGATGAACGGCAGTGGGGGCAAAACGCGACGTCACCTACGATTGTACGAAATGTTGACTTTCGTAACTCCAACGCTGTCTGACATGTCGGGCACGGATCCCCGACTCTCTTCTCGAGCTTTACTCCTTCATTACCTTTATCCATAGAGTGAACCCTACTCCACCGTCACCGACTTCGCAAGGTTCCTGGGACGGTCGACGTTAAGGCCCTTCAAGACCGCAAAATGGTAGGCAAAAAGCTGAACAACAATCGCGGTCAATATGGGAGAGAGCTGTTCCGGAACATCTGGAATATAAATGATGTCGTCCGCGACTTCTTTCACACGTTCGTCCCCTTCGGTTGCAACCGCAATAACGGGACCCTTACGCGCACGTATCTCAATAATGTTCGATATCGTCTTTTCATAGACCGATCCTTTAGGAGCCAAGGCAAACGTGGGGAAATTGCCGTCTATCATCGCCAAGGGGCCGTGTTTCATCTCTCCTGCTCCGTACCCCTCCGCGTGGATGTAGCTTATTTCTTTAAGCTTAAGTGCTCCTTCGAGCGCGACGGGATAGTTGTACCGGCGCCCGATGTAGAGGAAGTCGCGTGCGGCGATATATTTTTCTGCAATCTTTTTTATATCGTCTGATTGTGCCAAGACTTTCTTGGTAAGTTCCGGAAGTACAGAGAGCGACTCCGCAAGCATTTTCCCTTCGTCTTCCGAAAGCGTTCGCGCACGGCCCAAGAAAAGTGCCAGAAGCGTCATAACCGTAACCTGCGACAAAAACGCCTTAGTGGAGGCGACGCCGACTTCGGGACCTGCATGGTTGTAGACACCCGCATCGGTTTCGCGTGCGATGGTGGAACCGACAGCGTTCACGATACCGAGTGAAAGTGCACCCCGGCGTTTTGCCTCGCGTATTGCCTCGAGTGTGTCCAACGTTTCTCCTGACTGCGATATCGCAAGAACCGCAGTATTTTCACGAACAATCGGTTTTCGGTATCTGAATTCCGAGGCAAGCTCTACCTCAACCGGCACGCCCCCTAACTCTTCTATCAAATACTCGCCCACAAGCCCCGCGTAATACGCGGTTCCGCAGGCGGTAATTATCAGACGATCAATACGATCAAGCTGGTCTTTTACCGACTCAACACCGCCAAGTTTTGCTCCGCCTGTTTCTTTGATCAATCTTCCGCGGATGGCGTTTTCAATAACCTCCGGCGCTTCCATTATTTCTTTCAACATAAAGTGCGGGTAGCCGTCCTTTGATGCCTCTTCCGCATCCCAGTCCAGTGTTTCCTGTTCACGATCTATCTCGCGCTTCTCCAAAGTGCGTACGCGGTGCGAAGAAGGCGTGATGATCGCGATGTCACCGTCGTTTAGAAACACCACTTCTTTCGTGTGCTTGAGTATCGGCGTTGCGTCGGATGCTATAAAGTTTTCACCCTTCCCCACGCCCAACACCACTGGTGAACCCATCCGCGCGGTAATAACCATTTCCGGTTCTTTGTTGTAGGAAATTAACAGCCCATAGGTTCCCCGGATACGCTGAAGCGTTGAAACAACCGCATCTTCAAACCCCTTACCTTCTTTTATATATTCCTCAATAAGGTGCGGGAGCACTTCGGTGTCTGTGTCCGATTTGAACGTATGCCCATTGCCTTTCAACTCTTCTTTCAATTCGCGATAGTTTTCGATAATGCCGTTGTGCGCCACATGTACTTCGTCCGCACAGTCGGAATGCGGATGCGCGTTTACTTCCGTCGGCTCTCCGTGCGTTGCCCATCGCAAATGCGCAATCCCGCTGTGCGCATGCGAAGGCTCACCCATGCGTTTCTTTAGTTCGCCGACTGCGCCGGGGGTCTTTATGGTGTGCGTCCCCGGCATACAAATACCCGCGGAGTCATACCCGCGATACTCCAAAGACGAAAGCCCCTCCAAAAGGATGGGCTCTGCCTCCCTCTCTCCCGTATACGCAAATATGCCGCACATGCTAGTTTTTGTTATGAACGAAGTGAATTAGAAAATCTTGCATCCCGAGCGCCCCCGCGAGGGGTAGCCACTTATAGTACCTGATACATGGGCCTACTGTAACGGGGCCTGAGGTGACCCGACGAGGCGGGAAAAAGGTTTTTGCCAGTGCGGTAATGCCGCAAGTGGTGCAAAACCTTTTGAGTAGACTCGAAACGGCTTTCCGGTACGTGCTGACAAAGTGGGCTCAAAGCGGTCCAGAACCACATAATTCAACGGCGGAAGTTTATGTCCGCCCAGAACTTTTTCTATAACGTGGCCCGCTCCGCCTTCGCTTCGATATTCAGTTACACCCCACTCCTTGCCGTCTTTCTTTGCAAATATCCCGGAAGCGTAATCCCCGTACACCGCCTCAACGGTATCTGAATACCAAAACACGAGCTTCTTTCTTTTCTTTTTAGGGGCCTCGGCGAGATTAACAACCTCGTGCATACCTACCCTAATCTTCCTCCTTTGTCCCGGTTATGGCAAGTGGGGTCATACCCGGTGAAGCGCCCGTGATACGCAGAACATCCTTGTCGATCTTGCCAAGCTCTTTATATGCACTGTTGTAGTGGTTCGCCGAGGTTTGAAGAGCAGTACCAAGCTTTTTCATCCAATCCTCGTACTTAATAAGGTGCGTCCCCAGCTCGCCCACACGCTTCTGAATATCTTTTGCCTGCTCTTCTATTTGAAGCGCTTTAAGCCCCTGCAGCACGGTCTGCAGATACGCGAGGAACGACGTCGGAGACACAATAATAACCTTATATTTTGACGCTGCACGCTGTATAAGACTGTCAGTCTCCTCCGTCACGGAGCCGACCTTGTTAACGAGAAGATCATAGTAGATTCCTTCGGAAGGAATAAACATGAACGCAAAGTCCATAGTTCCCTCTTCGGGTTTAATGTATTTTGCGGTTTCGGTAATGCGCATCTTTAGGTCATTCACGAACACTTTCTCCAAACGTTCTTTCTCTACGGAATTTCGTTCTTCGACAAGACGGTTGTAATTTTCGAGGGAGAATTTTGAATCGACGGGAATAATTTTATCCTTCACAAAAACGACTGCGTCGACTATCTCCCCATTCTTAAACGCATACTGCATCTGATACGCATTTGGCGGAAGAACGTTTTTAAGGACCGTTTCCAAATAATACTCGCCCAGTATCCCGCGCTGTTTCGGATTCTTTAGTATGTCTTGCAGATTTTGAAGTTGATCAGCAAACGAAACAACCTGGCGGTTGGTTTCATCAAGCTTGGTGAGCC
>CAZMOI010000006.1:12293-24674 GCA_964568025.1 uncultured Candidatus Saccharibacteria bacterium | reverse complement strand
CGCCACTATTTCAACAGGAAGCGTGTCCAAGGTCGGAGTCGGGAGGGGGGTATCTGAAACCCCGTCTTGCATACGAACCATTATGCCATAACAGAGTACTTGTTATGGAGCAGAAAAGATCGAATACCGGGGGACACCGTACTGGTCGTTTTTAGTCCGGACGGAAAGATGCAGAGTTCGGGCGGTTCGTTCTATAAGAGGTACCTGTCCCGGCTCGTGTTCGATATACAATTCTCCGCGTCGTGTCAGATGCCCCCGTGCTCCTTCCAAGGTCTTTCGTATCAACGCAAAGCCGTCTTCCTCGGCGTAGAGGGCCTCATGTGGTTCGAGACGCACCACTGACTCCTGAAGGGGACTGTGCGTTTTTGAAAGGTACGGAGGATTTGCAAAGATGTGGTCGTATGTTCCGCTGACGGCGCTCCACACGTCAGTTTTTACAAATCCTGCCCGTTTCTCGGCTATTCCGTTTTTCTTGAGGCTTTTGCGTATGGTGGGGAAGTGCGCGTCGTTTATTTCTCCAAAATCGACTTCAGCGTGCGGGACATGTTTCAAAATCGCAATTCCTATGGCTCCCGAACCTGCAAACAGGTCAAGGCAATGAAATACACTGTCTCCTCCGACGTCCTCGAATGCGAGAACGGTCGGCGAGAACGTTGCAATAGCTTTTTCCGTCCAAAATTCAGTTTCAGTACGCGGTATTAGAGGGCGCGAATCAAGGTAGATTGTGCAGTCCAAAAAAGGCACGTATCCGCGCGCGTAGTCTTCCTCAGGATTAGTAATCATTATTGAACTTCAAGGTCGAGTCCCGGCACGTCGTTTTGTATCGGCTCCCACCCTTCAGGCACATCGCACGGAGTAGGGAACTCACGTATTTCTCCGGTTCCAGGATTGAGTGCGGGCGTTATGACTAGTGCGCAGAGCGTACCACTTTCTTCTTCGGGCGTTCCCGTATCATCCGTTTGAGCAGGTGAACTTAATGAGCCAAGAAAAGTCATGATGTCCGCACGGTATTCGTGAGCAAACCAACCGACCGCTACCGCGATACCGACAATGAGTATCCATTGAAGTGCTTTCATATGAAAAGTATACCAATGAAAAAACCCGCGCTCGGAATGCGCGGGTTTTTAAATGCTTACTGTCGAGTGAGCGAGGGAAGAAGAAGTTTACTTATTCTTCCGAGCGAACGCTGACAGCAAGAAGTTTTCCCGAAGGGAAAAGCTTCTTACCAAGACGAATTGCCACCACCGAAGCCTCCGCGGTTTCCACCACCGAAGCCTCCGCGACCACCACGGCCTCCGCCTCCGCCGTTTTCCTGAGGGCGAGCCTCGGAAACGCGAACGACGCGTCCGTCAATTTCTTTACCGTCAACTCCTGCTACTACTGCATCAGCTTCTTCATCCGTCGACATTTCGACGAATCCGAAACCGCGTGAGCGGCCGGTTTCCCGGTCCATGATCACCTTCGCCGAAGCGACGGTGCCGAAACCCTGAACTGCCGCTTTTAATGAGTCGTCAGTCGTCGCATATGCGAGACCTCCGAAGTACAACTTCTTTGCCATTTCTTTTTTCTAGTCTAATTAATACGAGTTTGACTTTGGCACTATCTCTACGCTCATTCCGTGGGCGACTTGTGGAGTGGTAGCAAATTCTTACTCTGGTCTGATTATAGCACAGAGCTCGGTTTTAGCAACGCCCGGTAAGGGTATTTAACGACTCTTTCGAGGTTTCCAGTACTTGAAAAACTCCGACGCTACCGGAATGAGGGAAAGGAGCACCATGGCGCCGATTATGGGAAGCAGGTACGTATCAATGTCGGGTATCAACGAACCTAAGAAATATCCCAAAAAGGGAACGCCTGCGCCCCAGATAATACCGCCGATAACGTTGTAGGTCAGGAATTTCCGGTACTCCATTTGTGCGGTGCCTGCGATTATCGGGACAAACGTTCGGAAGAAGGGGACAAACCGGGCAAGAATAAGCGACATGCCTCCGTGCTTATCAAAAAACTTTTTTGCGTCCGCAATCCGCTCGCGTGAAAACCAAAACGAGTCGGGTTTAGTAAACAGCATCGGTCCAATCTTTTTTCCGGACCAGTAGCCGACCGAGTCGCCGAGAATTGCGGAAACCGTTACGATTGGAGCCAAAAGCCAAATATTGAGAAACCCTTGTGAGGCAAGAAATCCGGCAGTAAAAAGAAGGGAATCTCCGGGAAGAAAAAAGCCGAAAAATAACCCCGACTCGGCAAAGACTATTGCCGCTATCCCCGCGTATCCGACTGTTTCTATAAGTGCAGGTAAATCAAAGAGGTCAAACATGTAGACATTCTACCCTGCGTTATTTTTGAATGCCTAGCCCACAACTCTCGCCCTCACCTCCGTTCGGGCTCGGTCGCAGGCCCCACCTCGCTGGTTTTTCGAAACGAAAAACATCACTCCGCCTCACACTAAACCAGAAAGCGTCCCGCCGGGGACGCATTTCTGTGTTTAGTGCGCAGGAGAGGACTCGAACCTCCATCCCATTGCTGGGGCTACCACCTCAAGGTAGTGCGTCTACCAATTTCGCCACCTGCGCAAATGAAGCGACGCGAAAGCGTACTTTCATGTCGTCCGCCTATTCTATTGTTTTTGGACTTTTTTGCAAACAAAAAAACCGGCGTTAGCCGGCTTTTTCTTCGGTCTTGGTTTCTTCCTGGGGAGACTCGTTATTCGTAGCTTCCGCAACAACAGCCGCTTCTGCTGCCTTTGCCGCCTCTTCCTGAGCTTTGCGCTCCTGTTCTTCTTTCAAGCGAGCTGCTTCTTCGGTTTCTTTCTGAATGCGTTCCGCTTCTTCGCGTTCCGACTTGGTAGAAACTGCAATCGCCGTCATGTTACGGAGCGTTCGGCGTACTTCGCGGGCAACTTTGTCGCGGATGTAGTAGAGCTTATTGCGACGCATCTGCGAGCGACGAACCACTTCTATCTTGTCGATTGAGGGCGAGTAGAGCGGAAAGATCTTCTCAACACCGACTCCCGAAAGGGTCGCTCGAACGGTAAACGTAGCACCTGCTTCCGTGCCGTGCTTACGTGCCAATACCAAACCTTCAAAAATCTGAATGCGAGTTTTGCCCTTTTCAACGATTTTCTGGTGAATGCGTACAATATCTCCCGCTCGTATGTCGAGGTTTTTGCGCTCGTCGACGTTGACGGGCGAAATGTGCTTTGCGGGAGTCTTTACGTTCATGAAGGGAAAAAATAGCACGAGGTACCCTTCCGCGCAAGGAAGCCTTGTTATGAGCCCGCTTTTAGCAATTTTTCTGCCTCTACAAAGTCGTCGGGTATCGGGGCTTCGAAGGTATGCCGTTCGCCTGTGGGGGTGACCACCGAAAGCCGCGCGGCGTGAAGTGCGGGGCGCAAGAATCCGAGAAGTGGAGCTTTAGTAGAAGCGTAGATATGATCCGCAACGACAGGATTACCAAGCGCCTTCAAGTGCACTCGAATTTGATGCGTGCGACCGGTTTTCGGTGACACTTCCAAGAAAGAAACCTCTTCGTTGCTTTCCGCATCTTTACCGCGAGCAAGAACGCGCCACTCCGTTATCGCCGAACGCTTTTTATTTTCTTTCCCGTGCGATACTCCCCAACGTGGCGGAGCACTCTTAACGCGCACGATCTCTTTTTCTATAACGCCCGAATCATTTTTCGGGTGCCCGTACACAAACGCAAAATATGTTTTTTCTGTAGAGCGACCTTGGAATTGCGCTTTGAGATACGCGTGCGCTTCGGGGGTCTTTGCAAGAATCATGACGCCGGATGTTGTGCGATCGAGCCGATGCACAATGCCCGGACGGTCGATCACATTTCCCTGCGGAGACGTCCACGGCTCCCCTACTCCCACCATGTTCGGGTAGTGTGCGACAACCCAGTCGGCGACCGAAAACTCTTCGGTCCTGCCGTCTGAGTGCACGATGATTCCTGCCGGTTTGTTGATAACCAACACCTGTGCGTCTTCAAAAATCACAGTCGGTTCGATCTTCATATATCAATACTGTATCGAAAAAGAAGCGAAAGAGTCTGACGGGGTACGCCACTCTGCGCTTATTTTTTCGACATCGGCAAGCATCGGTCCCTGACGCAGTGAAGCAAGGTACGCTTCAAGTGCCTGTTGTTCCCCTTCCGCAATAACTTCGACTGTTCCATCGGGTAAGTTACGCACTGACCCAACGATTCCAAGCGCTTTTGCCTTCCGATCGGCAAAGTCACGATACATCACCATTTGCACCCTTCCCGAGACTATTGCCTTGAATGCCACATTCACAATTTGAACAATACATCATTTTCCCGTATTCTAAGAAATCACCGGGCGATTAGCTCAGTTGGTAGAGCAGCGCTTTTACACAGCGAAGGTCAGGGGTTCAAGTCCCTTATCGCCCACCCTAAAGACAGTACATGGTCCCGCCAGGAATTGGCGTCAGTGTTGTGAACAAGGGACCGATTAGCTAAATGTGTGGGTTAGAATGTGTAAGTATAACCCTATGCCGTACAAACATCGCTCAGATTTATATAAGGCCCAAAAACGTTTTCGGGTGATGATTCGCAAAAAACTCGTTGAGTTCTTACAAAATAAATCATGTCTCGACTGCGGCGAAAGTGACCCGATAGTGCTCGACTTTGACCACAAAAACCCAAAGGAAAAATTTAAATCAGTCGCCAGAATGTTGTCAGGGCATTATTCGTGGGCAAAAATCATTATTGAAATAGAAAAATGCGAAATTCGCTGTGCGAACTGTCATCGCAGGAGATCACATGTGCAATTTGGCTACTTCGGAAGGACTGCTCATTAATCTGTCTTCGTAGCCTGCAATAAACAAAAAACTGTGTAATATTAAACGACTACGGTCCCGTAGTTTAATGGATAAAACAGGAGACTTCTAAGCTCTTGATCGAGGTTCGATTCCTCGCGGGACCACCATTAAAAAATCCGCCTTTTGGCGGAATTTTTAATGGAGGGGTGTTTGGTACAGGAATCGAAAGCCGGAGCGAGCGTAGGCGAGTGAGGCGGGGTCGCGGAAATTTGTGAACGTAGGTGAGCAAATTATCCGTGACCACAAACCCGACAACAGAAAGTTCCCTTCCTACTCCGACGGATCCCGTACTCCCGGAATGCCGAAATTTCTAGAATCGAAATTCGCCCTGCGTTCACGAAACGCTACCAAAGCCGATTCAAGCTCTCCCCGAGTAACCGAGGGCGGAGGCACGCGTTCTGCGTACCCTTCGCCGGTAACTACTCCCCAACGAATGCCTATAAACAGATACCCTGCGTATGCAACGAGGCCGACAAACACGAACATGAGTATGACGAGTGCGATTGCCCAGTCACGTGCCGGCTGAGGCGTTATAAGAGAGCGGAAGAAGTTTAGAAGTGAAAACGCTTGTTTCATGGTTTTCTTTTTAGAACCTCTAGTGTTACGGTGGCAAACCACGAATTATCCCCCGAAGCTTCAAGGGCCACTGCGGATACGCGAGATGCGAGTGGGAGTGTCCCTAGCGCGGAAATAAAAGATGTAATATTTTTAAACGTCCCGCGCGAAGATGCGGTTACGGTTACTGTCTCATGGAACTGCGAGCTTCCTGCAATAACATTGACCGAACCTATAGACGCTTTTACCCCCTCCCGCGCAGCCGCTCCTTCAATTGCTTCAATGACCGCAACAAAGTCGGCATCTTTTGCGACGTACGTTTCTAACTCAACCTGCTCCACCGCAAGTCCGGCAAGCAGTGTTTGTGCAGTGCTTGCGAACCTGTCCTGCTCTTCCGCCGCAACACCTTCCGCTCGCGCGGTCGCACCGGTGTTCATTGCCGTATGAACTTCGTATATAAGATATGCGTACCCTCCGATGGCGCCAAGAGCAAAAAGTAATCCAATAACGGCACCGACAATATTTTTCATGGGGCTTTAAATGAGAACGTCAGAGCAAAGTCGATGTCGGTTTCTGCCGCAAGATTGGCAACCGGAACCGCTACGCCGGAAAAAAGTGTTTCTTTCTGTAAATCGGCAACATAACTGACGAGCGCATTTCGCGTTTCCGCAACACCACCTAGCGTCACAACCCCCGATTTTCCTTCCTGAAACCCGAACGAAATTTTCTTCAGGATAATATCGTTGTTTTGCGCAGTAAGAGCAGCGCGAACAATGCGAGTCGCGGTATCGTTTTTACCGTACGCATTTAAAAGTTTTACCTCTTCAGCAAGAACAGAAAGTGAGCGTGTTGCAGTGTTTTTACCTTTGAGTTCAAGCGTCTCAACAAGCGCGTCACGAAATCGCTCAGCGGATGCCGCCTCTTCACGTACAAGAAAATATGAAGGGGCCAAAAGTCCCGCTCCGACAATAACTATGACGCCGAGCACAAAGAAAAACGCGCCAAAAAGCCGAAAATAGTACGAACGGTAGAGTGCCTTCTGTGTTTCGGGGGTGAGTATGTTTACCATAAAAGTCTGCGGTGTAAGCTCGCTTTACCAGGACTCGCTTGGACGGTTCCGAAGGGCCAAACCTATTGCTGTCGCATACTCGAGAGAATCAGAAAATTGCATGGGTGGGACATAGTGGCCAAACGAGAGAGCGTTTACCCATACGTTTCCTATCGCTACCGGAACGTTTAAAAACCCCTCAAGATATTCCGGGAAGCCTCGAAGATTTGCGTTCCCTCCGCATATAATCGCGCGTTCAATTTTGCGACGCGGTACATCATCCGGAGCCGGAGCGTTCCAGTATGAAAGGTGTCTTACCAACTCATCCTTCACGACTGACACGGTTGACATGAGTGTTTCAACTAAATCTTTGTTTTCGGGACTCATCAAAAACCCCCGTTCGTTTTTTATTTTTTCCGCTTCCGCTTCCGGTACGTTCATCCGCTTCATGACCGCCTGCGTCAAGGTGTCTCCGCCCACTTCAACGGTTGCGGTAAACACAACAACTCCGTTCTCGACTATCGCAATTCGGGTTGTGTGTTTACCGAAGTCGATCATCATGATTGTCCGGGTGCGATCCGACTGCGAGACAACTGCCCGGGCAAGCGCTTGGGACTCAACTTCAAGTGAACGAAGCGTGATGCCCGCTTTATCAAACGCCTGCCGATACTCGTCAACGATACGTCGCGCGTATGCCGTCACGGCAACAACGGTCCCCGCTTCGAGCGTGCGTACCGGTTCGAAATCAAACACTGCCTCACCCGGAGGCAGTGGTACATGGGTCTCAAAATCAAACTCAACTCCCGAGCGAAGCGTTTTTGCGCTCGACGGAACGAGAACCGTATACAAGTAGGCTTTCCTTTCGGGAAGAGAGGCGTTGGCATACCTAATTCCGTGCCGAAGCCTGAGTGAGCGAAGTACATCTACGACCCTGTCTTCCGTTTCAATGTCACCGGCAACCACAGAGCCTTCCGGAAGTGGTGTTTCCGCAAAAGAAACGAGTCTCGTTGTACTCCCGCGCTCGGAAAGTGCGACATGCTTTACTCCGCCCTGAGAAATGTCGACGCCTGCGCCAAGCATCGCGACATCCCGCGGTATCGAAAACACAGACAACAGCGCGCTTTGGAGCGACATGTCTTTATTATACCCGCAGGTTACTGCTATCTGATTCTGCTCCCGGCATTTACGGGGCGTGTGGGAGAAAGAAGTGCGAACGCATCGCCTTCGCCTACAGCAAGAAGCATTCCGTTTGATACCATCCCGCGAATAACGCGCGGCTCCATGTTGGTTATAAAAGGAAATTGTCGCCCGATAAGATCGGGAGGTTGTACGTATTCGGCAATACCCGAAAGAATCTGTCGTGTTACCCCTTCACCAAAGTCCACTTCGAGGCGGAGAAGCTTGTCGGTGTCCGGCACCGGTTCCGCCGAACGAACCGTTCCGATCTGAATCACCGCACGTTTGAAATCGTCGAAGGTAATGTTCATGGTTTTTTAGTACGGGATATATAGCTGTTAAGAATTATTGCCGCTGCTCCTGCGTCTACAAAAGAATGCCCGAGGTCTCTACGGGCTTCAACAGATGAATAGAACTCGGGCTCATACCGCACCGGAATGCCGGTCGCCCTTTCAAGTTCGGTCGCAAACACTCGAGCGGGACCCATAATAGCGTTTTCGTTTCCCTGAGCGTTGCGCGACTCACCGATAACAATTTCAGAAGCGTTTTCTTCTTTCACAAATGCGACGATATTTTCCAGAATCGCCCGATCGTTCGGGAGGGAGGTTTTAGGAAAGGCTACGGACCCGGAATCGTCCGTTACCGCCACCCCAATGCGCTTCGTCCCGTAGTCTACTCCGACAAGCTTTGCCACTTCCATTCAGTATAGCCTGTAAACCAGTTTTTAAGCCGTTCTTTTGTTATTGGTATACTGACCGTATGTACGGGATTACGGGAGGCGTGGACATGCTCCCCTGGGTGGCGCTCCTCCTTATATGGACTCTGCCCTGGAAGGGGTACGCCTTGTGGCTTGCCGCCCGGAACGGACACAAGATATGGTTTATTGCACTGCTTCTGGTAAATACGGTTGCAATTCTTGAAATAATCTATATCTTCGCAATAGGACGCCCAACACAAAAGAAGGCAGAGCCTTCGTAGGTTGGGAGTCGGCCGGAGCGATGTTTTGCGTTTCGCAAAACCGTGAGGCGGGGTCGCGGAAATTTTCGAACGTAGGTGAAAAAATTATCTGTGGCCGCCCCGCAAACAACAGGAGGAGTGGCAGAGTGGTCTAACGCACCGCACTTGAAATGCGGCGTCCGGGGAACTGGACCGTGAGTTCGAATCTCACCTCCTCCGCATCCGATTTTGAAACGTCCCGAGAGGGGCGTTTTTAAATCGGGAGGACGAGATTCGAAGGCCGGAGCCTACGGCGAGGCGGGGTCGAGAACACTTAGCATTTTACGAGTAACGCGAGTAAAATACTTAGTGATTCGTGACCGAATCTCACCTCCTCCGCAATACATATCATGACGGAAACTATAGATCTATCTCGAGAAAAGCTAACACGGGAGCGCATTTTAGATTTTGGTGGCGGAGAAGACTTGGGCGGAAACGACGGTCGATACAGAGCGCTTCTTGAGAAGCTACGAAACGGTACCCTCACGGAAGCAGACAAAGCCCCTTTTCGGGAAGAAGCACAGAGACATTTTGAAAAGATGCGCGCGGTGAAACTTGCGCGTCAGTTTCCAGAAAAAGATTTTGTCGTTTTTGATGAATTTATTACGAGTACACTTTTTCCGGAATTCGTAGAAGGCTTGCCTAACCTGACTTTTGAAGTGGGTAAATTTAACAATAAGAATCGCCTCCCCTTCCCGAACGCTTCATTTAGCGAAGTCGAGATGAATTTCGTATTTTCACCTCTTCTAGATGCAACGATAACTGAAGAGCAGCGTGTACTAAAAGAAAACCTGAGCATTCGAATCCCCGAATGGGACGACGTTACGCCTGGAGCTCAAGCTAGACGACGCCAGCAAGAACTTGGACTCCCAAATCCTCTAACGTATGCAGAAAGACTTACTGAGGTTATTTCACGGGTTATTCATGCCCCCGAAGATATAAAAGTCTATACGGATGTTGTGAAGGAAGCGTGGCGTGTATTAAAACCGGGAGGGAAGCTGATCATTTGCGAAAAACTTAACAGGTTGGAAAGAATGCGCGAGTTACTCGGATGGAGTGAAGGACATCTTAGTGACTTAGAGACGATGGGTGGGTGGTTTCAACAACAGGGGTTTGGGCGAGTAAAGACATTCCCTCTAACTGACGCCGAAAGGACTTCGTATGCAAAAAGCCCTGTAAAAGCCGCCGAGGAAGGACGAGAAATGGATAGGCCTTGGGTTTTGGAGATTGAGAAAGTAACTTAAGTGGCGCGTTTAAAGAATGAAATACTCAGGCATTGTTATTGAAGGATCTAAGCGCGGTCGCGCTCTTGGTTTTCCTACCGCGAACATCGAACTCTCTGACGGGTCTGTTTCCGGTATTTACATTGCAAAGGTTACGGCTCAGGGTACGGAATATCACGCTGCTGTATTTGCAGATCCTAGCCGCAAACTACTAGAAGCGTACCTGTTGGATTTTTCAGGTGATCTGTATGGTGAAACAATATCCGTCGAGCTTATGAAAAAAATCCGCGAGATAGAAACCTTCCCCAACGAAGACAAGCTTAAAAAAGCTATCTGGTCTGACGTAGAGCACGTTCGCGCTTACTTTGCCTGAGCCTTTTCCGCATCGCGTTTTTCTATTTCTTCGATTGAACGATTACGATGAATGACTTCGTCGTTCCTGACTGATTGAAAAAAGTCATACTGAGTTTCTGCTTTCCGTCCGTACCATAAAAGGTACGAGTTAGACATTGGTTTTTTTTTCAACTCCTCCCCGTAAACGTTCAAAAATTCCGAATACTGTTCGAACGCGTGTTTTTCAAACAGATAATTTAGCTCGAATGCGTATCGCGGGTTCATGATGTAAAGCCAATACGACGCCCAGAAGTAAAAAAACGCGAACACCATTGGAATAAATGTATGCACAAAACCGTTCATCTTTTTCTCAGATTTTGCCAAAGCGGAAATAACAACAACATGCATTGTCTCGTTGTCGGATGCCATGCGGGAAGCCCACGCGAGTTTTGAAAGCTTCATCGCTTTCTCTTCGTTCATATAGAAAAGGGTCAGGAACGTGAACGCGGCAGACTCCCACGAATGATACGGCACGCGCGCAATTACTTCGACCGCACGAAACTTTAGGTATGACGGATTTTTACCGTACACAAGATTCCCCGCTCCAACAAGTACACCGCCAAGAAACGACGGGAGCCAGTGGGTGCGGTATGCGTCGTACTTTTTTGCATACTCGAGAAGTAGATGCGGGTCGTTAAGTTTTTGATTGAGCACTTCCGCTTCTGAGTCGGTGTGTATCATGTTGGACACATTTTAACCCCTCCTCCCCACTTTAGAGATACAAAGCGGTATACTGGAATGGATGAATAACACGATACTAAGCTGGCAGGCGCACGAATATGAACACCGCCCCAAAAACCGTCAGTGGTACTGGATGGTGGGTGTTGTCGCCGGAGGGATTGCGATTGCGTCAATCATCATGCAAAACTACCTCTTTGCACTTATTTCGGTTCTTGCAGGATTTACCGTAATGCTTGTAGCGTCCGCTCAACCCTCGCAACACACCTACAGTTTTACCGAGGAGGGTTTCATGATCGGGAAAGATTTGATCCCCTATGCCAAGATTACGCGCTTTGCAATTTCAGAAACCGATCCGCACTTAACTCTGGAAACGATGACGCTTATCGGCATCATCAAAGCGCCCCTTCAGAACGTTGATTTCCGCGCCGTACGCACAGAACTGAAAAACAGGAACATCCAGGAAGAGGTAAAGCTGGATCAGATGGTTGACCGTGTCGTAAGAACAATAGGGCTGTAGCTCCCCAAAAAACGAAGGATGTGGTAGATTCTGTGGACGCTTTAGAAATCCCTCATGGGGCTTTCGTAAGCTGGTTCGGGCAAAATGTCAGTTACGCCTGTCATTTTGCTCCTCATTTGCTCTCGTCGTTCAATGGATAGGACGCAAGCTTGCGGAGCTTGTAATGTAGGTTCGATTCCTACCGAGAGCACCATTTAAAAACCCGGCCGAGCCGGGTTTTGTTTATTTTGCTGAAGCTTTTTTGAGGAGGGCGGAAAGGCGTGCCTTTTTGCGAGCTGCCGCATTCTTTTTTATGATTCCGCGTTTCAATGCTTTATCTATCGCCTGGTACGCGACTTTCAGTGTTTCTGCCTGAGTTTCACGTTTCTGTCCTGCCGTAGCACGAGCCGCCTTAACAGATTCTGCCATTGCTCGCTTGCGACGAATGTTGAAAACGCGTCTGCGTGCCGACTGGCGAATTGCCTTTTTCGCGCTTTTCGTTATTGCCATGCGCCGAAATGTACCCCGAATACGGGCTTTACGCAAGCAGAAAACCCCGATGATACAATTTGCCAATGATTGGCTCTCTCCAGGGTATTATTCGCGGAACGATTCACGGCACGGTCGTTGTTGAGGTCAGCGGGGTCGGATATCGCGTCTTTGTCCCTGTAGGAACGCTCGCAAAAATAAAAGAGGGCGATTCCGCGTTCCTGTGGACACACCACGCCCAACGGGAAACCGCGCAGGATCTCTATGGATTCGAGACTAAAGAAGAGTTGGCTTGGTTTGAACTTCTGCTTACCGTTTCCGGTATCGGCCCCCGCTCCGCGCTTTCGATACTTAACGCAGTAGACGGACCGTCACTTGAGCGGGCAATCCTTACAAGGGACGCCGTATCACTATCGAAAGCGCATGGTGTCGGCAAAAAAACCGCGGAAAAGATTGTGTTGGAACTCAGAGAAAAAGTCGGATCGT
>CAZMOI010000006.1:0-12283 GCA_964568025.1 uncultured Candidatus Saccharibacteria bacterium | reverse complement strand
CGTCAGAAACACTTTCACATGAAAGCGGTTCCGACGGGGACGTTATAGACGCGCTTGTCGGCTTAGGGTATTCACAGAGGGAGGCGCGAGAAGCTGCGCGAAGTGTGTCGAGAGATATCACGGAAACAGGAGAAAAAATACGCGAGGCGATACGCATTGCATCGCGCACACCGTAGTATGCGGGATTTCATAAAACGTTTTCTAAAAAAAATCCTGGGTGAGGGCATTACAGATGCACTATTTTCTTTTTATCACTTTGTTTTCGCCTGGGGAGCAGCGTGCTGGTACGGACTTCCCGCAAGAAAGCTCTACGTTATCGGAGTAACAGGGACCAAAGGAAAGTCTTCCACCTGCGAAATGATTAACGCAATCCTTGAGGAAGCCGGCTATCGCACCGTACTAGCCTCAACTATCAGATTCAAAAGCGGAAACGAATCCAGGCCAAACACATTTAAGATGACGATGCCCGGACGCGGACATCTACAGAAGATGCTCCGTGAGGGAGCACGAGCGGGGGCGACTCATGCCGTTGTCGAACTTACGTCGGAAGGTGCGCGGCAACACCGGGATGTCGCAACGTTTTTAAATGCGCTGGTTTTTACAAACATTGCACCCGAACATATTGAATCGCACGGATCATACGAAAACTACAAAGAAGCGAAACTTGGTATCGGTCACTCACTTGTGCACTCTTTCAAAAGACCGCGCACTATTGTCGCAAACGCGGAGGACGAGATCGGAAAAAAGATGCTCGCGTTCCCTGTTGAACACTCCCTACCCTTCTCACTTACCCACGGCGCCCCATATGCAAGCCAAGACACAACGTCCCGTCTTACCTTCCGCGGTGTTACGTTTGAAATACCGTTCCCCGGAGAGTTTTCAATAAAAAACGCATTGGCCGCGCTCACTCTTGCCGAATCGTTGGGAATAGCGCCGGAAGTGGGGGCTCGTGCGCTTTCACACATGAAGCCGATACTTGGTCGTGTAGGAATGATTCAAGAGGGGCAGTCCTTTCTTGCGGTCGTCGATTACGCGCACACTATTGAGTCATTGCAGGCGCTCTATGGCGCATTCCCCGGCAGAAGAAAAATATGCGTCCTTGGCAATACCGGGGGCGGTCGCGATCGCTGGAAGCGTCCTGCCATGGGCCAGCTTGCCGATGAATCGTGCGCGGAGGTAATTTTGACCGACGAAGATCCGTACGACGAGAACCCGGATGAAATTGTCCGTGAAATGGCGTCCGGGATGAAGCGAACTCCTACTGTGATTATGGATCGTCGAAAAGCAATACGCCACGCACTTACACTCGCGCGGGTGGGCGATGCCGTCCTTATTACAGGCAAAGGAACCGACCCGTATATCATGGGAGCTAAGGGAAAAAAGACCCCTTGGTCGGATGCGGGTGTGGTACGCGAAGAACTCCGTACTCTCCGAAAAGAGGTACACTAAACTGCATGAGGCCACTCCGAGGAATATCCGCAATAGGAACCCTTGTTGTCTTTATCCTCTTTCTGATAATAATCGGCGTGTTGTGGCTCGCATCTGGTGGGCCGTCACGCCCCATTTCCCATGCGGGTCCATTTTTAAATCCGCCCCGGGTCCCGGGCGTAGACACCGCATCGGGGCGCACGTCGGGCGGGGGGCAATCCGAGGTCGATACCAGGCCTTTGCCTGAACTCGGTGCCGGGGGCGATGGCGAGAAGCCTACTCTCATTGACCTTTTCTTCAACGGGCAGGGCGGGGCGCTCACCGCTGAAGCATCTCCGTACGCTTCGGACGTTTCCCTCTCAAAAGGCACGGCAACAAATGCGGACAAAAATAAAGAATACTTGGTTGTCTCCATTTCAAAAAAAGCTTCCCGAAGTTTCACCGTAAGCGGATGGGTTCTTGAAAGCCGACTTTCAAGAACGAAAGTTGCTCTCGGTTCCGCTGCCCCCATATTATTTTTAGGTCAAATAAACTCGGCGCTTCCGATAACGGCTGGCCCGGGGAGTTCTATATATGCAGTAACCGGTCGCGCGCCAAACGGCTCATCATTCCGTATAAACAAGTGCATCGGGTATCTTGAGCAGTACCAGGATTACGCACCGAAGCTCGACATGGAGTGTCCTGCACCGGAAGATGAAGCGCTGTTGCGCCCAAGTAAAGTATCTTCTGCGGAGTGCGTTGATTTTATCGAGCGCTTAGACTCGTGCGAGCTCTACACCGGTGACATACCTTCAAACGTCGGAGCGGCGTGCAGAGACTTTATACAAAATGACCTGACGTACGCAGGATGCCTGACCCTACACCGAAGCGACCCCGATTTCTTTAGCAACGAGTGGCGCGTGTTCCTTGCCCGCGATCAAGAGCTATGGAATGACTCCCACGACCATATCCTCCTGGGGGACGAAAACGAAAAGTTGATACATACGAGAATGTACCAACTCTTCGGGGGATCCTGGAAAAGAGCTATCAAAAGACCCGCCGTTGAAACCGTATACGAAAGGCTTTGAGAGTTGTCTGGATTTTGAATTGAGACCTTGCCTTTGCGTTCGTCTGTTTTCGCCCGAAACAGCGTCTTCCCTCTCCACACCAAATGCCCTTCACGTATCCCGGAGTCAGGCACAGTAATATTGCGCGTTCGTTTTGGCGGACGTGGACGTCCCGAAGATTTTAAATGTCTTCTTGAATATTCCGCTGACTCTGTCATCGCGCAACTATAAAGCCTGTGCCCCGCCCGTCAATACTTTTATTCACTGTTTTGCGCGCGTCGCAAAAAGTACAACCCCCGCGCATACCGCAACATTGAGTGATTCTTTTTTCCCGCGCATCGGAACTTCAACAATCGCATCACAGAGCGCGCTAACGGTTTCCGGTACGCCTTCAACTTCGTTTCCAAAGATAAATGCCGTGCTTCCCGGATAGTTTGCCTCGGTGTACGGAAGCGCTGAAGCGTGCTGTTCAACGGCAACGATATAAACTTTTTCTTTACGAAGGCGCGTGATAAGGGGTTCGATGTCACTGAAAGCCTCCCACGGTATCGACTCTTCCGCCCCCAAAGCAGATTTAGCTAATTTCGAATTTTTTCTTTTAAATCGGTCTACGGGGGCAGGAGTGTAGCCGACGAGATATATTTTTGAAACACCCACAGCATCCGAGGTGCGGAATATCGAGCCGACATTTTCTGAACTTCGAATATTGTGAAGGATGACTGTAATTTCCTGTTTCACCATCATGATATAGTGCCATCATGGAAAGCTTTTTCCCACAGCTGTTCTTCCTCTCCTTCGTCGCCCCTATTATTTTGCGCCTCGCTATCGGCGGATTGTTTCTCTACGACGCACAGCAATTATGGAAAACCGTCCCTAAAAAACGTCTTTTTGCGGTTGCTTCGGGTGTTGTAGGTGTACTTATCGCTGTCGGGCTTTTCACACAACTTGCCGTAGTCGCTGCGGGTGTGCAGCTAGCACTTTCGTATATGAAATTCCCGGGGCAATCTGTTTTCGGGAACCGCGCTACGATCCTGCTTTCGGGAGCAATTCTTCTTTTTCTGCTTATTGCAGGGCCGGGTGGTATCGCCTTTGACTTGCCGTACTAACTAAGTGCGCCCGCCAGGGCTCGGTCACGGATAATTTCTTCGCCTGCGCTCAGAAATTTCCGCGACCCCGACTCGGTATTTTGCGAAACGCAAAATATACCTCCGTCTTTCTCGCCTGATGGCACTTGCTTCGCCGGTGCGCCCGCCAGGGCTCGAACCTGGGACCGTCTCCTTAAAAGGGAGCTGCTCTACCAACTGAGCTACGGGCGCGAATGAGGAGCGAAATGAGCGCGTGCGTTCATTTCATCCGAACGAGCGCCTGAAAGCCTGTGCTTACGGGCGCGAAGTTATGATTATGCGCTATTTTTATACCTTCTTCAACAGAAACGCCTCGAGAAGGTTTTCCAGGCCCCCCTCTCCCATACGGGAGCGGTGATACAGCGAAACCAATTCCCGAGATAATTCTTCGGGTGGAACCTTCAGTTTCGATAGTGCGCTTTTTGATTTTGTGTAGGCAAACGGTTTCAGTCCCGCCTCTTCCGCCGTTTTTGCCTTCGATGCAAGAACCAGGGCGCGAGCCTGCCATGCGAGCGTACCGTGTAGCTCCTCAGGAGTGACCCCGCTCTCCATAAACCGACGATACAAAACCCATGCGGTTTTTCTGTCTCCTTTAATAAACGCGTCCGCAAGTGCAAATGCATTTGGGAGCGAGGCTTCCTCCTTCTCTGCATCATATGTCTCAACCACGACACCTTTCGGCAATTTCTTCTTAGTTGTTGCATCGAATTCCGTTACAACGGCAACAACGGGCATGCGTGCCGAGTGAAAATCATCAGCGTGAGCAAGAAAAAATTCTTTCTGTTCCGCGTTTTCGAGCGGTCGGTCAAGAAGCAGTGCAATTTTTGAACTGAAAAGTCCGCCGGTATTAAGTTTTGAAACGGATGCTTCGAGAAGTTCTCCGCCTTCTCCAAAACGGACAACTTCGTGTCCCTTCGTAAGTTCAGCAACTCGCTTCTGCAACTTTTTAAAATCTAAGCCGGAAAGTACGTACAGCATGATTATATTTTTTGCATCTCGCCCCAATTTTTACCCTGCGCACCCGCAACGACAAGCGGGATGCCGTTCATGTCATCCGGGGAGACAATCCCCTCCAGTATAGTCTTGATGCGCTCCCCGAGCGCTGCTGAGCCCTCTTCAGGGACTTCGAACATCAATTCATCGTGTATTTGAAGGACAATCATGGCTTCCGGAGCTTCTTTTTTAAAGTAGCCATGAAGCCGTACCATCGCAATTTTCATTATGTCCGACTGTGTCCCCTGCATAGGGGCATTAATCGCCATGCGCTCAGCTTGCGCCCTAATATAGGGAATTTTTGACTTGATGCCCGGGAAGTATCTCCGACGTCCGAAGTGTGTTTCTGTGTAGCCTTTCCGCGTCGCTTCGCGACGCGTTTTTTCCAAATATTCCGCTAGGGCTCCGAAGGTTTCAAAATATCGCGTATAAAACTCCTGCGCCTCGGCACGGTCCGTGCCGAGGCTGTCCTTGAGGGCGTTCACGCCCATGCCGTACAAAATCCCGAAATTTATAACCTTTGCTCTTCGGCGCATTTCGTAGGTAACTTCTTTTTCCGGAACGTTAAAAACGCGCGATGCTACACCCGAATGAATGTCTTCGCCTCTTCGGAAAATATCTGACAATGTTTCATCTCCTGAAAGCCACGCCGCAAGACGCAATTCAATCTGTCCGTAATCAAAGGTCAGGAGTGTCCGCCCCTTCGGAGCAATAAAGGCATTTCTGATGCGTCTGCCGAGCTCGGACTTTATGGGAATGTTTTGGAGGTTCGGGCTTTGCGAAGACATGCGTCCTGTGGTGGTCCCCGTTTGAACGAACGTTGTTCGTAGTCTGCCGTCCTCCCCAAGAAGCGGGGGTATCGCGTCGATATACGTTGAAAGAAGTTTCGACAACTCCCGGTGAGCGAGAATGTAGTCAATAATCGGGTGCTCACCTTTTAGCTTTACGAGCTCCGATTCTTTTGTGGAAATTTGTCCTGTTGATGTTTTCTTCTGCCGCTTACCTGCCCCCTGCCCTAATCCAAGTTTTACAAAAACAACTTCTCCCAACTGGCGCGGAGAATTTATATTAAAGACGCCCCCCGCGGCTTCATAAATTTTTTCTGAAAGTAGGGCGAGTTCCTTGTGATACTCCTTCGAAAGCTCCGCTAAATATTCGCGGGCGATACTAACGCCGGTGTTATTAATATCTTCTATAACCGGAATAAGCGGTTTCTCTATTTCCTCGTATACACGTCTAAGTCCTTCCGCATCGAGGCGCTCCTCTAGTTTTTTGTGGGCCTCTTGAAGAGTTTTTGATTTGGTTTGCCCGAGTATGTCTTCCGTTGACGGATTTGTCGTATCCGAGTGAAGAAGCCACAGCATTACTTGCGCCTCTTTAAACGTTGCCGAGCCTTCGTCGGGATCTGTTTGAAGCGTTAACGTTTGAACCGGGGGTTCGATATTCTTTTGCGTCCCCTCAGTAAAAAGCCCGCGCACCCTGGGCACAAGCGAACGGAAACCCCACTCGGTCATTAACTCTACTGCAGTGTCGGGAACGTATCCTTCTTTAAGACTCTTCTCAGGTTCAATAAGTTTGACCGGTGCGTCAAGACGGATAGTCGCTAACACTTTAGAAAAAAGTGCTTCGTCTTCGTGCGCGCGTATAAGTTCCTGCGCCTTTTTTTTAATTCCCGCTTTCTCCAGAGCGGTCGGGGATTTTTTCAGAGCCGTATATACTCCCTCAACAGAACCAAACTCTTTAATAAGCGTCGTTGCGGTTTTTTCTCCAATACCGGGAATCCCGATAATGTTGTCCGACGTGTCGCCTGCAAAGCCTTTGTAGTCCGGTATCGCTTTCGGCGGGAACCCGTACCGTGCAACAACCGCATCTTCGTCATACAAAATCGTATCTTGTATTCCCTTGCGTAAGGTAAACACGCGAACGCGTTCATCGTCGACCAACTGCAGAGTATCCATGTCGCCCGAAGCAATAATGACGTCAAATTTTTTCTTTGCCGTTTCTGCAATCGTTCCTATAACATCGTCCGCCTCAAATCCGGACGCTTCGTATGACGGAATCCCGAAGGCCGACAAAATCGTGCGCGATTTTGCGATTTGAACTGCAAGAGCGTCGTCCATTTTGGGGCGCTTCCCCTTGTACTCCTTATATACGTCGTGCCGGTGCGTGGGGCCGGGCAGGTCATAGGTGGCAACTACGTGATCCGGGTCAAGGTCTTTTACTATTTTTAAAAGCATCGTTACCACTCCGTACAAAGCCCCCACCGGGTCGCCCGCGGGAGATGTAAATTCGGGTAATGCGTGATACGCGCGGTGAATAATCGCGTGCATATCAAGAAGGACCAGCGTTTCTTTCTTTTTAGTTTTCGGCATGAATAACGGCGTTACGCGTTTCCGGAGACACGTACGAAAGTTCTATGACGTGCCCCCCACTCCAAAGCCCCGACGGTAAATTTTCGTACCATTCTACGCACAAAAGGTTCTTTGCGTCCGCAAAATACGGAGCGAGACCGAGCGCATCTTTTTCTTCGGGAGAAAGCCTGTACGCATCTATGTGTACGAGTCTGTTGAAGGCGGGGTGCACGAGCGGGTACGTGCGCAGATACGTGAAGGTAGGACTTGGAACCGTTTCCGTAACACCAAGCGCGCGGGCAAGTGCTTGTACAAACGCGGTTTTGCCGGCACCAAGCTCTCCGGACAAGCCCACAAGGTAGGCGCGGTCGGTGCTTTTTGTCGGAAGCTGTCGTGCAAAATCCGTCGCAAGTTCTTGTAACCCGGCCAAGGAGAGCTCCATGGTGCGCATGGTACCATTTTGCTCATGGTGGACCCTGGCAGGGCTGATTTGAAGCTCCAAGAGCTTCTTCTGCGCGAAGAAGAAGAGCTTGCGCAAATTCTTTCGGCAAAATACGGCGCAACGTACCAGGACCTCACGAGGGTTTCTATAAACACTGAGGCCCTACGCCTTGTCCCTGAAAATGTCGCCCGCGATGCGGAGGCTGCTCTTTTTGACATAACAGGCAAAAAGCTCAAAGTTGCGGTGCGCTCCCCGCAACACCCGAAGTTTCTCCCCCTTAAGGAAGACTTGGAAAAGCACGGTTATCAAATTGAGCTCGTGATGGTTTCCCGCAAGAGCCTCGCTGCTGCGTGGGATAGATACAAAGATCTTTCGTTTGCAGTTCAAACGGTGACTGAAACAATGAATTTGAAAAAGGCGTTTCGTATTTCAAAAATTTTGGAAGTGGTGCTCGCGGGGGCGTTTGCGGTAAATGCGTCCGACATTCACATTGAGCCGGAACAAGGCGGTGTCCGTATGCGCTATCGTTTGGACGGCGTGTTGCATGACATCGCGCAAGTCGACGGCGAAACTCATGGACTTATACTTTCCCGAATTAAACTTCTTTCCGGACTTAAACTTAACGTACACGATGCCCCGCAAGACGGAAGATTTTCGGTGGGGCTTGATAATAAAGACATCGAGGTGCGCACCTCAGTAATTCCGGGCGGGTACGGAGAGACGGCCGTTATGCGTCTTTTGAATCCTGACACCATTTCGGTGCCGTTTGAAGAACTCGGCATGGAGCCGAAGTTGCGGGCACTGGTCGAGCGCGAAATCAGAAACCCAAACGGCATGCTTCTAAACACGGGGCCGACGGGTTCGGGAAAAACGACAACGCTCTACGCATGCCTTAAAAAAATTCACTCTTCAGAAATTAAAATTATCACTATCGAAGACCCGATTGAGTATCACGTTCCTGGTGTTGTGCAGACACAGGTTGAGAAAAATTATTCGTGGATAGACGCGCTCCGAGCTGCGCTTCGACAAGACCCGGACGTTATCATGATCGGCGAAATACGCGATGTTGAGGTTGCAAAAACCGCGATAGACGCGGCGCTGACCGGTCACTTCGTGTTCTCAACACTCCACACCAATGCTGCTGCGGGCACGTTCCCGCGTCTTTCTGACTTTGGTGTCGACTCAAAAGTGTTTGCTTCGGCGATTAACGTAGTTATGGCGCAACGTCTCGTGCGAAAGCTTTGTCAGTCCTGTAAAAAGGCCGTGCCTTTATCTGCGGAGAAGAAGACGCTTATTGACCGCGTGGTTGCGGGCCTTCGCGATGCAACACTTGCCCCAAAAGATACGGGGACGGCGTACGAGCCCGTCGGCTGTGCGTCCTGCAACGGGACCGGATTTAAAGGACGCATTGGTATTTTTGAGGCGGTGGTTGTCGACGACGAACTTGACGTACTGTTACGTACCGCGCCGTCAGAAAGAGAAATTCTTGCTATACAAAAAAAGCGCGACATTCTAACCATGGCCGAGGACGGAGTACTAAAGCTTTTGAACGGAATTACGTCGTATGACGAGCTGACGCGCGTTATTCTTTTGGACGAATAATAAAAAACCGCACCCCTCTAAACGACACTTTGCAGAGGTGGAAAACCGATCGGGGGAGAGCCAGAAGCCCAGGCGAACCTGGAACCAGCGCATCCGTACAGCAGTGCCACGGCGTCGTTTAGATGGGTGCGATTTCTTTCGTATTCAAAGAGGCAAAAGAAAACCGCTTTTCGCGGTATAATAATGTTAGCATAATATAACTCTCATGTCAAGCCTCCCTGATGCCCCTGAAGGATCCCTCGACCAGACACTGCGTCCGGGCATTTGGGGGGAGTATGTGGGTCAGGAGTCGGTAAAAGAGAACCTGCGCGTCCTTATTACGGCGGCTAAGGAGCGCGGGCACTCCCCGGAACATACGCTTCTCTACGGTCCTCCGGGTTTAGGAAAGACGACTCTCGCTCACTTAGTTGCAAAAGAGTTGGGAGTCCCGATGCGCGCAACCGCGGGGCCTGTTATTGAACGCGTTGGCGATCTTGCAGCGATACTGACGAACCTTGAGCCTGGCGCGGTGCTTTTTATAGACGAGATACATCGCCTTAACAAAACCATCGAAGAGGTCCTCTATCCTGCAATGGAGGCGGGCAAACTCGACATTATTGTGGGCAAAGGTCCTTCTGCCCGCACCATCGAGCTCGCACTCCCCCGCTTTACACTAATCGGCGCAACGACACGTATCGGCCTTATTTCGGCCCCTCTTCGCTCGCGTTTTTCCGGCGGAGTGTTTCAACTTGAGTTTTATTCGGATAAAGAAATTGAAAGAATACTGGCGCGTTCCGCAGGCATTCTTGGGATAGAGGCGGACCGTGATGCGCTCATGGAAATTGCAAAGCGCGCAAGAAAAACTCCCCGCACTGCAAACTACTTATTGAAACGCTCGCGCGACGTCGCACAACTTGACCGCACTGCCCTCTCGCGGACTGCAGCGGAAAAAGCTTTAGGGATGCTGGGTGTTGACGAAGCGGGGCTTACTCCTTCAGATCGAAAAATTTTAGAGACGCTCATTGAAAAATTTGGTGGGGGGCCTGTGGGGGTAAAAACACTCGCAGCTGCGGCAAGTGAGGAGGAAGAAACCATTGAGGACGTGTACGAGCCGTACATTCTTCAGGAGAATTTTATTGAACGAACCCCTCGAGGGCGTATTGCAACAGCTCGCGCACGGAGTCATGTCGACAAGGGGCAGTTTGGTTTGACTTTGTAGTATAGAGGCGTATAGTCCGCGCACATATGGATGTGTTTATAAACACTGAGTCTATGTTGCGCGAACGCCTGGCGCTTGACCATAAGGGGGCCGTTTTACGCGAACAGATCGAAGAAGCAATAAAAGGCATCCCGAATAAACGTCGCCCGCTCTTGGGGCGTTGGCGGGCGGGCGATCGTGACTGCATTATCGGAACCCTCGACTTCACACAACGACTGTATGCAGAAGATGCGCGCGAGGATGAGTCTCCTGCATGGAACCATGTAGCGCGTGCCGTGCATCGTCTTGCGGTCTCTTGGGGTGTGCGCGACGCAACTGTTCTTATTGCGGAGGGGCTCCACGACATTGTTGAAGACCACGCAGAAGTTCTTGCTAGGCTTGGGAAACACCCCGGGGAAGATACCCACGACAGGGCGGTAAAAACCGTAAAAAGACTTTTCGGGCACGCAGTGGGGAATCTTGTTGACCTGGTGAGCAAAAGAAAGTCGGCTGAGGGTCTTTCCCCTGAAACAAAAATTGCAAACTATGTTTCATATGCACAGAAAATATGCCGCGACCCCGCGGGTATTCTTATGAAATCGGCGGATGTCTGTGATAACGTCTTTACCCCGCGCTCAGGTGATGGCGGCGACTACAGCATGCGCAAGTACGACGCCGTTTTGCATGTACTTATCGAGGGCGCGAAACGAAACGAGCGGACGATTGTAAAACGCTGGGGGGAAGGAGTATACAAAGGACTGATGCGCGACCTTGCCGAGGCGGAGCGCCAAACAAAAATTTTCCTCGAAAACATATCTTAGGATGGTATCCTCTCCGCTATGGCAGGACATTCCAAGTGGAAACAGATAAAAGAAAAGAAGGGCAAGGAAGACGCTAAGCGGAGCAAAGAATTTTCTAAATACGCCCGTCTTATAGCCGTAGAATCCCGCCTCGCCGGAAGCGACGCTCACAGCCCGACATTGAAGGCGGTTGTAGAAAGAGCCAAGGCTGCGGGCCTCCCCAAAGAAAACATCGAGCGTGCAATCGCGAAAGGCGCGGGGGTCGGCGGAGAAACACTCGAACAAATTACCTACGAAACGTATGGCCCCGCGGGGGTTGCGGTACTTATTGATACATTCACGGACAGCCGGAACAGAACGTCACAGGAACTGAAGCATCTTCTCTCCCAAATGGGCTACGCCCTCGCTGCCCCCGGCTCCGCCTCGTGGGCATTTTCTAAAGACGAAGCCGGGGCGTGGAAAGCGAACACGACGGTTCCGATCTCCGACGAGGACGCCGAAAAACTTGGGGCCCTTGTCGAAGCTCTTGAGGCGCGGGACGATGTAGAGGATGTCGCAACAAATGCCGAATAAATCTATTGCCATAGACCCTGGGTACGACCGCGTTGGCATTGCGGTGTTTGAAAATGATTCGCTTATTTTTTCCGAGTGTTTTACTCCTCCTAAAGGCGAGTTTAGCGAACGACTAGCGGCAATTTACGAACATCTTAAAAAAAGAACCGCCGAGTTCGCGCCGAGTTCGCTTGCCCTCGAAACACTTTTCTTCAGCAAGAATCAAAAAACCGTAATGCGGGTATCAGAGGCGCGGGGTATGATTCTTCTGTTTGGAGCCCGGCATAATCTTCGTATTGCCGAATACTCGCCTCAGCAGGTAAAAATCGCGGTAACGGGCTCGGGCAACGCTGACAAAAAAGCCGTCACGAGAATGGTTGAGCGTTTAGTTGTTTTACCATCTGGGAAGCGCCTAGACGACGAGTACGACGCCATTGCCCTGGGCATTGCCCACACGGCACACGAAAAATCGGCTATCCACACCAAAAAATAATCCTTCTTGCTAATGTAATGAATTTTGTTACAAATAGTGCGAAAGCTTTTTATAGTAAACGTATGGCGGGAAAACCAAAAAAGAAAAAAGACGAGGAGGAGTTTAAAGAAGAGTCTGAGGATGAAGTCGCGCCGGCTGAAGACGATCTGAAAGAACCCGAGGAAGCTGAAGAGGAGGACGACTGGGCAACCGGAGGGGATGAAGAAGACTACTAACACAAAACCCGCTCGTAGCGGGTTTTTTAATTAATCTTAACGAAGCGGTGTTTGCCGACC
>CAZMOI010000005.1:20532-24704 GCA_964568025.1 uncultured Candidatus Saccharibacteria bacterium | reverse complement strand
AAAAAGAAAATCTTCCGCGCGTTTTGCTGGGACTTCAGTCGGTTTCGAAACAGGCTTTTCCTCCGGGGCTTTCGGAGGTGGAATTAGAGTGTCGCTCACGGGAACAGGCGCCGTATTTTTCGGTGTAACTACGACTTCCGGCTCCGACGGTTTAGAATCCGCCGCGTCCGCGATCTTCTCCTCTCCTTCCATTGCGTTCATTGTACCCTCCTCTTCCCGCGTTAGGGTCCATTTGTGACGGTTGCAATCCTTTACGTGTTGCAAATTCCGGGTCGATCATTTTAATCGAGAGATTCACGCGACCCTGGTCGTCTATTTCTTTAACCACCACCTTAACCACGTCACCCACTTTGAGCGCTTCTTCAACGGTTGCGATACGAAACGGTGCAATTTCAGAAATGTGCACAAGTCCTTCGGTTTTGCCTCCGATATTTACGAATGCGCCAAAGTTCATAAGACGCGTCACCGGACCTTCAGCGACTTCGCCCGCTTTCCACACTTTCGTCATCTGGCGGATTATTTCCGCAGCTTTTTCCGGTGCATCAGCAGTTCCGGTGACGAATATCGAACCATCGTCTTCTATGGTAATGCCCGTAACGCCAGTCTCTTCCTGAATCTTTTTAATGTTTTTACCGCCAGGCCCTATGACCATACCGATCATGTCAACGGGAACAGTAAGGGTCACAATTTTTGGAGCGCGCGGGGAAAGGTTCGGACGGGGCGTTGCAATTTCTTTGGTCATCACATCAAGTATCTGCATGCGGGCTTTCTTTGCCTGCCCAAGTGCCTCTGCAAGAATCTTAAGCGGGATGCCGTCGACTTTAATGTCGAGCTGAATTGCGGTTACGCCCTCGCGGGTTCCCGCAACCTTGAAGTCCATGTCGCCGTAATGATCTTCCGGTCCCTGAATGTCGGTCAAAATTGCATAGCGTTCGGGACTTTCGTAAATAACACCCATCGCAATACCTGCAACCGGAGCTTTAATAGGCACGCCTCCGTCCATCATCGCAAGTACGGATGCGCAGACCGATCCCATGGACGTCGAGCCGTTTGACGAAAACGCCTCCGAAACCAAACGAATGGTATACGGGAATACTTCTTTCGGAGGAATAACCGCGGACAGTGCTTTTTCCGCAAGTGCACCGTGACCGATCATGCGACGGTTAAGACCGCCGACGCGCCCCGTTTCTCCAACCGAAAACGGAGGAAAGTTGTAGTGGTGCATGAAGCGTTTCTTTTCCTCCTTCTCCTCTATTGAGTCGATGATTTGTGTATCTTCAGGTCCGCCCAAGGTGAGTGCGGAAAATACGTGCGTTCCTCCGCGATAAAAAATTCCCGAGCCGTGAAGAATCGGTGATATACCTCCCGCCTTTGCATAAAGTCCGCGTATCTCGTCCATCTTTCTTCCGTCGACGCGCTTCTTCTGATCAATCGCACCTTTGTCCATGTGCGCTTCCACTTTGTCTTCAAAAAAGTCATCCGCCATTTTTACAAAGTCCGGTAGTGCTTCTTTTATTTTTGCGATGAATCGTTCTTTAAGAGCATAGACGGAGTCCTTGCCCGGAACTCCCGAAAAGACCGCTCCGTCAAACTCACCCTCAAATTCTTTGAACGCTTCCGCAATTGCAGGATTGAGTTCAGGCGATGCAAACTCTTTCTTAACTTTACCTATTTCGGCAATAATTTTTTTCTGGAACGCCTGTACTTCTTCGATTTGTTTTAGCGCCTCAGCGAATGCTTTCTCAAGCACTTCTTCAGGGACTTCTTTTGAACCCACCTCAATCATAGTGATCGTGCCGTCTTTTCCGCAGACCAAGAGATCAAGCTCTGCATCTTCCGCATTTCTCTCCGCGTACGTCGGGTTTATTTGGAACACATCAGAACCTTTCTTCTTTCCGATGCGCACCGCGGATACCGGGCCTCTCCACGGAATGTCAGAGGTTCCAAGTGCGAGTGATGCGCCGATAACGCCCAAAATGTCCGGATCGTCTTCCGAAATTGAAAGCACGGTTGCGATAACCTGCACGTCCTTGCGCATCTTGTTGTTGAAGAGCGGACGAATCGTCCGGTCAACAATACGGCCGGAGAGAATTGCGCTGTCCGCGGGCCGGCCTTCGCGTCGTACAAAGCGGGAGCCTAAGATTCTTCCTGCTGCGTAAAACCGTTCTTCAAATTCAACCGTGAGCGGAAAGTAATCCATCTCCTTGTCTTTCTTTCCCATGACCGCGGTCACGAGTATCGCGGTGTCACCGTAGCGAAGAATGACCGCACCGCTCGCCTGCTCGGCAAGGTCGGTAAATTCGGCTGTTAACGTCTTTCCGCCGATAGTGGCGGAGAATGCTTTATGTTGCATGCCTTTTTATTAAGGCCTCCAGATTTCAGATCTCAATAATTTGAGGTCTGCCTATCTGAAGACCGTTGAGTAACAAAGGTGACTATAACAAAAAAACGTCGCAGAAGCGACGTTTTGATGCAGACTCATCCATGAGTCTTGAGATGTTGGGTTTACTGGTCGTACATACCTCCTCGGTCGGGCCAAAAACCCACTACTTCCCCGTGGAAGTTTCGTTTCCAGGGAGTGTCGTACATCATGTCATCGCGGTAGACCTTAGGCGCCTTGGCCTCTTTTGGTTTTCTTTCCCGCTTCGTTACTTTCGCACCTTCTTTATTTGTTATAGTCATACGTTTTTGTTATTCGTGATAACGCTATATTTATACCTTTAAGTCAAATATTTTCACACAAACGGATATTTCTAGTACTAAAAAACACTTATATACCAACGTATTTTTGAATATCGATAATAAATATCATTTATTATGATAAAATTGGCCCGTGAAAGAAGATCGCTTACCGGTCGCACTTCGTGCCATAGGCCTTTCTCCTAAGGAGGCGGCGATTTATCTTGCGACGCTTCGTCTGGGCGAAAGCTCACTCACGGATATAAATAAGGAGGCCCGACTTAAATGGACGATTACGCATAACCTTACTCAAGGGTTAGTGCTTCGCGGGTTTCTTTCCGAAGTGTCGAAAGGGAAAAGAAAGGCATATACAGCGGTACATCCGCGCCGGATACTTCAGGTTGCGGAATTAAACAGAAACCAGGTTGAAGAGTTGATGCCCGAATTAATTGCGCTTCACTACGGACAGAGTAAAAAGCCGCGCGCACAGTTATATGAAGGTATGGAGGGAGTTAGGCGCGCGTACCAGGAAATAGTTGACGGCGTGCGCGAAAAAAAAGAAGTGCTGTGGATGTCGGACATCGAATCAGTCGAGCGGGAATTTCCGAAGGCGCTTGCGGAATACGTGCAGACAATACATGCGCTGAACCGACCGGTCGCACGGGAACTTATTCAAAAAAATAAAGCGGGAGAAAACTACGTCGCGTCTCTGCCTGCAAGGAAGATAGTCTCAACCAAAGCGCGGTTCTTGCCGGTGGGCCTTACCGTTTCAAACGCCGATCAGGCTCTCATAGGTAACCGGCTGTACCAGTTCGTCCTTGGAGAAACTATTTTTGTTTCAATTCTGGAAAGCGACACTATCGCAGAGACTCAGCGGAATATTTTTGAATATCTCTGGGCACAATCGGCGCAAGGCTAGTCCGCTCCGACCACTTTTGGTTCTGAGCTTTCCTCTTCAGGTCCCGCGCCCATTGCCTGAGCTGCGGCCGAAAGAATATTCCGTCCCATCAGAAACTTTTGCTGAGTTGTCGACATATCGATAAAGTCGTCCGCCACCTCTTTAAGGCGTTGCGAAGCTGACTTACCGAAGGCGATTACTTCTACCTGAGTCCCGCTGTTTTTTAGGTATTCGACGAGAGGAACGAAGTCGCCGTCACCCGTTGCAAGAACTACCGCGTCCACCTTCGGGGCAATTTTAACCGCATCCACTGCCATACCGACATCCCAGTCCGCCTTCTTGGCTCCGCCATAGAAAATCTGCAGGTCTTTAGTCCGGGTCTCGATGCCGATTTTTGCCAATGCCTCAAAGAACGCTTTTTCCTCGCCCGATTCCGTGGTTACCACATAGGCAACTGCTCGCACCAAGGTGCGTCCTGCAACGGACTCTTTAAGTACGTTTGCAAAGTTTACCCGCGCTCGGTACAGGTTTTTTGCGCTGTGATAAAGATTCTGTGTGTCGATAAACACTGCGACTCGCTGAGCATGATGTTTGA
>CAZMOI010000005.1:16190-20497 GCA_964568025.1 uncultured Candidatus Saccharibacteria bacterium | reverse complement strand
TGTCATAAAAATGTTCTGTTTGTCCGTCTATATAGACGGCAAACCGTATAAAAAATTTCTAACCTTGTAAAAGAACTGCTTCTTAGTATAACGCCCGAAAAGTTATAGCCTCGTACGGCGTGCTACATCAAAGTCCGCTTCGATGTATGACCCGAGGGGGCCTAAAAGATTTTTGACTCAAAAACTACTTTTTGAGACCCAAGTTCTTGATGACCTTGTTGTACTCTTTCTTGTCGGACTTTTCGAGGTACTTGAGGTGGCTGCGACGATTTGCAACCATCTGGAGAAGGCCCCGGCGGGAGTGCTTGTCCTTCGTGTGCTTCTTCAAATGCTGGGTAAGTTCAGTGATTTGCTTAGTCAAAAGGGCAACCTGGACCGATGCGGACCCCGTATCCTCCCCATGCTTCTGGACCGTCTTTACAGCGCGCATTTTCTGGCTTTTCGTAAGCATCATCAGTTTTTATCACAAAAATCCTTATTTTGCAATACCTTTTTCAGGCGTCCTCCAGCTTCGGTTTTATCCCGGAAGGGTCTATTTCAGGAAGCGGGGGGTGCTTTTTGGAACCCCTCGGACCGAATCTGGTGTAACTACGGAGCACACGCTCTTCGTCAAAGCGCCCCGAAGTGTCGAATGCGCGTACGCCGACGACTTTACTCTGCAGTGCTTCAAGCGGTACCGCTCCTATGGAGCGTATAGGAGGAGTGTCTTTTTCAATTCCGATCGAAACGTAGAGCCCGTTCCTGCGCGCGTACCCTTTTAACTCATCGGCGCTCGGTCCTGATATCAGTTCTCTGAGATATGTTTCGACGACGTATTCTTTACGAATAAGGAAAAGCAGGGAAATTCCCGCGGAGGTCCGGCCGGTTCCATTTTGGTACTCCTTTCCTACCGATGCCGTATACGAATCACCGTGAAAGCGTATGTTGCCCGACTCCAATATGTACCCCGCGTGGGTCTGACCCACTTCAAACGGATAGGGCAGTCTTGCTCTTGATTCGCTCATGAAATTTGAAATGTATGCGGTTGTGCCGAGTAAGTCAAGATTGTGCGAAAATGTTCTGATGGCGACCCTTCTTAACTTGAAGCAGGAGTTTCTTGAATACTGCGAGCTCACTAAAGGAAGAAGCGTCAAGACGGTAGAAAACTACGACCGGTATCTTTCGCGGTTCCTCGAATTTTCAAAAGTTGACTCCCCTTCTGCCATTACCGAACCGTTAATTCGTGAGTTCAGGCTTTGGCTTAATCGCCAAAGCGCCCCCGGCGGAACGCTCAAGAGGAAAACGCAGAACTACTATTTGATCGCACTCCGCGCGTTTCTGAAGTATCTCGCGAAGCGCGACATTAAAAGCCTTCAGCCTGAAAAGATAGAGCTTGCTAAGGTTCCCGAACGCTCGCTCGACCTTATAACGGTAAACGAACTGGAACGCCTGATAAACGCTCCGTCGGAGGCTCTGAAGAAAGAGGACGATCCCGACAAACAGCGCAAGTACATTCGCGATAGAGCGATACTAGAGCTTCTCTTCTCCACGGGGCTTCGTGTTTCAGAGTTGTGTAACTTAAATAGCGACATAGACCTCACACGGGATGAAATGTCTGTGCGCGGTAAGGGGGAAAAAGTACGAGTCGTATTCCTATCGGATCGGGCAAAGACCGCGGTCCGGGCATACCTTAAGGTACGAAACGACATGGAAGAAGCCTTGTTTGTGGAGGGGCGAACGAAGAAGCTTCACCGCATTACTCCCCGCGACGTACAGAGGCATCTTAAAAATTACGCCGCACGCGCCGGGATTACTTCGAAAGTCACTCCGCACGTACTCAGGCACGTGTTCGCGACCGACCTCCTGGAAAACGGAGCCGACCTACGCTCTGTCCAAGCGCTTCTGGGCCACGCAAACATTCAGACGACACAAATTTACACCCATGTTACCGACAAACACCTTCGCGACATTCACAAAGCGTTCCACGGCAAGCGCAGACGTACATAAGGTACGATACTCGGTATGAAAATCGCGTCCTGGAATGTCAACGGTATTCGTTCGGTTCACAACAAAGGTCTGTTTGTCCCGTTCGTAGAAAAATTTGACCCGGACATTATCTGTCTGCAGGAAACGAAAGCCGAACAAGGCCAGGCTGAGTTGGACTTACCGAAGTACGAGGAATACTGGAACTCATCCTCTACTAAAAAAGGTTATTCGGGCACCGCTATTTTCACGAAGACAAAGCCAAAAAATATTCTGCTCGATATTCCGGACAACATTACTGAAAAATTTGGCGGTCTAGCGGATACGTTCGGTGACCCGAACAAGGAGGGGCGAGTTGTTGCGGCAGAGTTTGAGGATTTTTACCTGGTAAACGTCTACACCCCAAACTCGAAGCCTGACCTGGGGCGACTTTCCTTGCGCCACGAAAAGTGGGACCCCGCGTTCCTTGCGTACCTTGTTCAGCTTGAAAAGAAAAAGCCCGTTATTTTTTGCGGAGATTTAAACGTAGCGCACACGGAAAATGACCTGGCTAACCCAAAGGCAAATGAAGGCGAACACGGGTTCACTAAGGAAGAACGGGAAGGCTTAGACAAGGTTGTGGGGGCGGGTTATATAGACACCTTTCGACACTTCACACCGGAGGGCAAAGGCCACTACACCTGGTGGAGCCACTTTGCCAATTCCCGCGCCCGAAACGTGGGATGGAGAATCGACTATTTTTTTGCATCGAAAAAGCTCGAAAAACGCCTAAAAAATTCGACGATTCATGCCGACATCTTAGGGTCAGATCACTGCCCCGTTATCCTTGAAATAGACTGAAAGAGGCGTAGGCTATGGGTATGGCAAATCAACGCGAAGTGCCTGTGAAGGGGGCAGTAATCGTGCGGTCACCGGCTGAATACCGAGCATTAATGGCACAAGCAGGCGAACGAGCTAATGAGATTCTTGGAAAAAGAAAAAAGACGCAACAAAAATTTTGGACATGGAGCAACGTCCGTGAGTTGTGGGACAGTGTGTTTGATAAAGGACAGTAATCCACATAAGGGAACTGCGATGTCCTTTAGACGCGTTACTATACTAGAGGACAGTTCTTTTGGCAGAGAGATTCGCCAATCTATACGCGTTTTCACCCTTTCATATTGATAGGACGGCGTATAAAAAGAGCCTCTGCTCAAGAAAAGGCGCACTCAACGGGGTTTCCGTAGAGTGGGCCTTTTTGTTTATCTAAAGGACATCCAACTGTGCTATGCTAGACATAGCACAGGATTAGTCGACGTGATGTTTGGCGTTTATTTCGCCTATCGCCTCCTCTTCAGCCTCCTCCCGAGCCTCTTTGCCTGCCTCCCCCATTTCCTTGAGCGCCTGGTTTTCCATTTGGGTCAGAATTTTAGCTTTCTCCAACAAATACTCTTTGGTGTTTTTGTCCGGATCATCCAGCACCTCCTCAAGAAGCGCGTGCAAAATCCACCCTATCCGGGGTCCGGGTTTCTCCCCCGCTTCCCGCATCAATGTGTTGCCGTCTATTGCAAGCATCCCCACCGTAACGGGGTCACGAAGGGCTTGGTCTACCATCGCCATGTATTTCCGTAATCTAAACGGCTGTTCTTTGGGTCTTCCCGTCCCTATACGGTCGCAAATACGGAGATGTAGTAAATCTTCGATATGCTCCCTTCCGACGTTGGTTATTGTCCTGCGGACCGCGGAAAGGGTTACTTGGTCGGGGTCGGAGAAAAACATATGCCAGCGGACCAGTTTCTTGACCTTATCAACGGTTTCTTTCGGGAACCGCAGGTCTTCGAGCGCCTTTTTTGCAACTCGCGACCCGACCACCTCGTGTCCGTGGAAAGTCCAGTCTTTCTTCTCGTCAGACCAACGACGTACCTCGGGTTTTGAGATGTCATGAAACAGTGCCGCGAGTCGGATGTCAGTTTCCCACCCCTTGTCGGCGGCATGTTGGAGCGCGCGAAGGTTGTGTTCAAACACATCATACGAATGTGCCTGATTTTGCTCGACGCCTATCCCCCGCTCTAAGTCCGGAGCAATATGCTTCAGAAGACCGAGCTTGTGGGCAAGGAAAAGCGCAGGCATAGGCGTTGCCGTTTCAAGAATACGAACAAGTTCGTCGCGGATACGCTCTTTGGAAATTTTCCCTAGGTTATCCGCCGTTTCATATATTGCCGTTGCGGTTTCCGCTTCTATCGCAAATCCTAATTCCGCCGACAAACGCACTCCGCGCATCATGCGTAACGCGTCTTCCGTAAATCGCACGGATGGGTTTCCTACGGCTCTAATAAGCCGTTTTTTTATGTCTTCCTGTCCCGCAT
>CAZMOI010000005.1:1105-16180 GCA_964568025.1 uncultured Candidatus Saccharibacteria bacterium | reverse complement strand
AACTCCCCTGTTTTCGGACGATACGCGATTGCGTTTACCGTAAAGTCGCGACGTTTTAAATCTTCAGAAAGTGATACGCCAAACTCAACTGTGTCCGGACGGCGTGCGTCGGAATATTCCCCCTCCTTTCGGTACGGGGTAACTTCAACAATCGCCAATGTGGGATCTTCGCTCCCCGTTTTAACCCCCACCGTTCCGTACTCGTTTTCGTAGAAAGAGTCGGGAAATATTTTTTGAATCTGTTCGGGGGTTGCGTTTGTGGCGAAGTCCCAGTCTTTTGGGGGTTTACCTAACACCAAGTCACGCACACAGCCTCCTACCAGGTACGCTTCATACCCGGCTTCTTCAAGCCCTTTGGCTACTCGCCCTACCTCCTCTGGAATATCAAAATGTTTCACTTCCGTTATTGTACGTTATGAGTTCGTGGCGTAGGATTACGAATGTTGCTCCTGTAGTGAAATGGATATCATAACTGCCTTCGAAGCAGTCGTTGGGGGTTCGAATCCCTCCGGGAGCACAAATACGTAGTATTTTCGCGGAGGGATTCGAAGGTGTGGCCTGCTAGTCGTCTTGTTAGAACTGCTCCTCAAGAAGCTTCTCTTGAGAAGGGTTTCTATGCTATAAATACGCAATCGCGGCTATGGTTTAGTGGTAGAATGCGTCCTTGCCAAGGACGAGACGGGAGTTCGATTCTCCCTAGCCGCACCAGATGAGTTTCGAGGTCAGAGAACGACCGACTTTATGCCCCGCCTGCAAAGGTAATCGGGGCTTTTTTGTTGGAGGAGGATACGGCATTCCTTCAAATTTGAATTCCCTGCTCGTTGTGTAACGTGGATAATGTTGAATCTCATAAAAAATAGCTCTTGTTCCACAAGAAACGCGTTTCACGTGAAACAAAGAAAAACTGGGGACAACCCTGTGTTTATGTGTATAAAAGACAAAACGGAAAGTCCATTAGAAAAAGACCTTTTATCGCTTTCTTGGCTTAAAATGAGGCTTTTTATGAATTTGTCCTTTTATTACCGTTTCACGTGAAACGCATTTCACATGAAACAAGATATAAAAAATGGCTAAACATAATGAAATTGGAGCGATAGGAGAAACGGTCGCGGCTGAATTTTTAGAAGGCAAAGGACATACGATCAAAGACCGTAATTTTCGCCGTCCGTATGGAGAATTAGACATTGTTTCCATAGACAGCCAAGGCAAATTCCACTTTGTAGAGGTAAAAAGCGTTTCATGGGAAACGCAACACAATCCGGAAGAAAACGTTCACCCCATGAAGGTTCAACGTCTACTCCGAACCATCCAGGCATACTTGTCTTATAAAAACGTCGAAGGGGAATGGCAGTTCGACGTCATGGCGGTCTACTTGGACACTGCAAAGAAGCGGGCGAGGGTCCGCTGTTTGGAAGACGTAGTTCTTTCTTAACTGGTCGGGGTGCCGAGAATCGAACTCGGTCATCTTGCTCCCAAAGCAAGCGTACTACCGGTATACGACACCCCGGAGTGACGAGCGGCGCGAAAACTTGTTTTCATGCCGCCCGAATGACGGAGTGAAAGCTTTGCTTACACCCCGGTAAAAAATTTTCCTCCCTAAAACAGGGAAGAATATGAGAACTATACCCTAAAAACCTTTATTTTCTAGGGTTTTTATCGGATGTCTGATAGAATGCCTCAATGAAGCCATCAAATGCGTTTGATAGCATCGCTCCTGTCGACTATCGGTACTGGGATGAAGAGGTGGCCAAGTACCTATCAGACAACTCATATCTCCGCTACAAGCTTGCAGTCGAGGTTGCCTTGGTAAAAGCGCTCCACAAGCACGGAGCATGTCCTAAAGAGGCCGTTAAAGAAATTGAGGGCGCAGTAGCAACCGTTACGCCTGAAGAAGTATATGCCGAGGAAGACAAACTAAAACACGACATACGGGCGATGGTAAATGTCATACGATCCAAAGTGTCGGATGAGGCAAAGCCCTACGTCCACATGACCGCAACTTCGTATGATATTTCCGACACCGCGAACGCCGCACGCTTTAAAGATGCAACGCTCAAGGTTTTAGTCCCGTCATTGCGCGAACTTTTGAAAACATTAGTTGCGATTGTGGAAAAGGAAGCAGACACGGTTCAGGTGGGGCGCACTCACGGCCAACATGCAGTTCCTCTAACCTTCGGCTACTCGGTTGCCGGATATGTCAGTCGCCTAGGGCAGTCAATTGTTGCCCTAGAAGCTCTTGCACAGGAACTTAAAGGTAAATTTTCCGGCGCAGTCGGTGCATACAACGCGTCGTCACTCTTTTTTGATGACCCTGAAGCTTTTGAGAAAGACGTTTTGAAAGAAATGGGATTGGAGCCGGTTGAGCATGCAACGCAAGTAACCCAGGCGGAACCGATGGTTAGACTTTTGGCCGAAACAACCATCGCGGCGGGAATTATGGCGCAGCTGTCGGATGACATGCGCCACTTACAGCGCACAGAAATTGCGGAAGTAGGGGAGGAGTTTGAGAAAAACCAAGTTGGGTCGTCAACCATGCCGCAGAAAAGAAACCCCATCAATTTTGAGAATGCAAAAAGCCTTTGGAAAATCATAGTTCCGCGTATCGTAACCGTATTTATGGATCAGATATCGGAGCACCAGCGCGATTTGACCAACTCCGCTTCCGGACGCACCTACGGCGAGACTATTGCCTACACCGTTTCCATGGCAAAACGCCTTACGCGCACGATGTCGAAACTCTCGGTTGATAAGGCGCACCTCGAAACAAATCTTGCGATGCAGAAAGGATTGATTGCAGCAGAACCTTTGTATATTTTGCTCGCGTCACTTGGGCATCCCGATGCGCACGAGAAAGTTCGTAGCTTAACTCTGATCGCGCAGAAAGAGGGCAAATCACTTGAGGACGTTGCGTTTGCCGATTCAGAAATGAAGCCGTATCTCGATAAGATGACCGACAAGCAAAAAACAATTCTCAAAAATCCCGCATCGTATATCGGCGTTTCCGCAAAAAAAGCTAAAAAAATTGCAAAGACTTGGCAATGAAAGAAACGCCCTATACGGCCGCTTTACTCGCGACTGACCCGAATGGTGACCGACACAGGAAGTTGATTGCAGAAGGGGACTCACTGCTCGGTGGTGTCGGTTTTTATATCTGGCTTGCGAGTAAAGCACTCACCATACGAAAAGTTGCCGGAGATCTCCGTAATGCTGGGTTTTCCGACGTTACGTTATTCATAGAGAAAAATTGAAACTTATCCAAATATACCAGCGTGTTACCATGGTAACACGCTGGTATATCAGGGCTGCTACAAATAAGACATCGAAGCAGTAAAACTAATCAAAAATTTTACCGCTATGAGCCCGAAGGATTCTCCGGAAATGAAGTTGTCTCTCGGCTCCCTTCCAGAGGTGCAGCCGATTAAGACCATAGGGCGTGTGATCGAATGGGGAAGTAAAGCGGGTTTGGTCGGAGCGGGAATTTTGCTAGGAAAGTCAGATAACCTAAAGGAGGTTGCAGTAGGGATTGGAGTATTAGGTGGTTCGCTTTTGGTCTCTTACCTGGCTTCATTTCTTCGAAGTCCTGACAAGCTAGTAGATTTGTTAGACGACGACTAACGTTTTGTATGTTGCGCGCACTAAATCGAAGTGTATAGTTACCCCGTGAGTCACGAGCAACATTTTGAAGGAGACGATTCGCCCAGAACCTGGAGAAGTCCGGGCAGTGACATACATGTTCCTCCGGTGCCGATTTACCGTGCGCCCTCAATTCGCATTAATATAGTCATCAAAGCTCCCATTACGAAGAAACCCGACCAACCGTCACCCGTAAAAGCCGAAGGTTGGGCTCCTGGGGGCGAAGATAAGAGACTGCCGAGTGAAATCCCACAGTGGGAGCGCGATTATCTGGACTACGTCAGAAACAGAAGGTTCGAGATCCCAGCCTCGTCAGACGAGGACGAGGATACGGTTCACTGAGCTCGCAGAGCAGGCCTTAACCGCCGGCAACAAGTAACCCCGCTTTCTGGCGGGTTTTTTGATATAGTACGAGCATGTCTGAGAGGGGCGGCATGAACGCACACGATATGGCATTTTTTGCACGCCGCAGGGCTCAAAATAGGGCTCGATATTATGATGCCGTCGCTTCGCTCCACATGACACGAGCGGTTATGACCGGAGCAGTCGCTGTCGTTGCGGGATTTTTTGCAGGACCGCTTAATTCGTATCAAGCCGTGCAGGAGTTAGGTAGTGGACCTGGAATTGTGACTGCTGTGCTAGCGGGTCTTTTTGCGGCGACATCAGTAAACAACATTATCGATGCCGGCGTAGCAATGCGCGATGCCGAAGACATGAGGTCAAATTGAATTCCGTCTCACTCGTGCTAACATAAAGCATGATCGTCGTTCTCAACTACGGAGGACAGTTCGCCCACCTTATTGCTCGTCGCGTCCGCGACCTCGGCGTTAAAGCCGAGATTTTGCATGGCGATGCTCCGCTTTCTGAAATCCAAGCTTTTAATCCGAAGGCAATTATTCTCTCCGGGTCTGGTCACTCGGTGTTAGAAAAGGGCCCCTTGCCCGACAAAGGGATTTTTGAATTAGGTATCCCGGTTCTTGGTATCTGCTACGGGCTTCAGCTTATGGCGCACATGCTGGGCGGGGAAGTAAAAGGCGGATTTGTGAAAGAGTACGGGAAAGAGACACTTCAAATTCTGAAGAAGGACAAGCTTTTCAAAAAACTTTCTTCAAAAGAAGTAGTGTGGTTTTCGCACGGGGACCAGGCAACGAAACTCCCGACAGGATTTATCAAAACTGCATCGTCAAAATCCTGCGAATTATCCGGGTTTGCGGATGAGAAACGCGGATTTTACGGTATTCAGTTTCATCCGGAAGTGACTCACACCGTACACGGAACGGATATTTTGAAGAGTTTTGTTTTTGATATCGCAAAAGCGAAAAAAGACTGGGATTTAAAAGATGTTTCAAAAGACATCATTGCCGACCTGAAAAAACAAATTGGAACCGACCATGTGGTTGTTGGTATTTCGGGCGGAGTGGATTCGCTCGTCGCGGCAACCCTCTTGCATCAGGCGATAGGAGAGCAATTGCACGCAGTTTTTGTAAATCACGGACTGTTGCGCAAAGGAGAAGTGGAGAGTGTTTCGGAGTCGCTTCGCTCACGCGGATTCAAGGGGCTTCACGTTATTGATGCATCGGAAATGTTTCTTTCCCGCCTTGCGGGCGTTACCGATCCGGAAGAGAAACGAAAGATAATTGGGCATGCGTTTGTCGAAGTGTTTGAAAAGGCTCTCGGAGAAGAGTTGCAGAAATATCCGGTCAAATACCTTGCACAAGGAACCATTTACCCCGACCGCATTGAGTCGGCTGCGGTAGGGAAGCACGCCGACAAGATTAAAAGTCACCACAACCTTACGCTTCCCGAAAAGATGAAACTTGGTGTGATTGAACCGCTCAAAGATTTGTACAAAGACGAAGTGCGTCGCGTAGGCGAGGGCTTAGGCATTCCGCATGACATGGTTTGGCGCCATCCGTTCCCTGGACCGGGACTCGGTATTCGCATCGTCGGAGAGGTAACAGAAGATAGGTTGAAGATTCTTCGCGAAGCCGATGCGATTTACCAGGAAGAGTTACGGAATGCGAAAGAGTACGACAAAATTTGGCAGGCATTTGCCGCGCTTCTTCCGCTTCGTTCCGTCGGCGTCATGGGTGACGCGCGAACGTACGACTACATGATTTCGCTTCGCGCCGTCGATTCAATAGATGGCATGACGGCCGATTGGCACAAGATTCCGCAGGAGCTTCTTGAGAAAATCTCAACCCGCATAGTGAACGAAGTCCGAGGAGTGAACCGCGTACTCTACGACATCACTCAGAAACCGCCAGCTACGATTGAGTACGAATAGGGGTTTGCAATGCGTATTTATTCACACTACGAGCGCGTTATCGAATAACGTTCGTACTTTCCCTTTAATCCACACACGACGAACCTCTTTTCTTCTAGTATCGTATTCCGCCGACACAGTTATCCATTCATTTGAGGGCTGTGTAATTTTTATTTTCTGAGACTTTCCCGCTTGCTTTGCTATAACCGCACCGATAGCCGCGGTTCCTGATCCGCACGCCGTTTCGTCGAATGTCGTGTCGACCGCGTTTACCCATACGGCAAATGAGGCGCGTCTCGAAGTTGGGTCGAAATACGTTACCCCTACCGCAGGCTCATCCCTAAGTTTGTATTTTTTATTTTCGAGGATGTTTTCCAACAGTTCCCGCGGAGTGCATGCCCGGCGCGCCTTCGCCGATGCGACAAGTTGAATTATTCCTTGGAGCCGTACCAAAACGCCTTCCGCAATCGGGGTGAGCATATCCGTTTCTTCAAAGGGCATTTCAAGTTTTGTAACGCCTTTCGACACAAAAAATGCCAACGGCTTTTCTACCCCCGATACCTCTATCGTCCCGTCCCCGTCCCGTCCTGCCATCAAGAGGGAGATAACGGAACGCGTTGCATTTCCGCAAAACTCTCCTCCGAGCATTTCTACTCTCGTGAGTGCCTTCGAATCACGCGGGCGGGTTATGTAGCAAACTTGTTCGACTCCAGGGTCCTTTGGGCGCAACGCCTTCCACGCTCCCATAACCCTCGCGTTCAGGGCTTTTGTGTCGCTCACATCAACGGGAGGAAACAGTATCGCCGTTGTATTCCCCGACGGGTACATCACGGCTACGCGTTCAAGCTTCATATCGGTTTTCATATAGAACTTCCTGTAAACGAGTTAACGAAATCAACATAATCGTCAGGATTAATCTCGGCGTTAAGTAGCATCTTTTCGAGTGCTGAATAGCGCTCGATCGACCCGCTGATTCGACTCTTCAATCCCGAAAAGCCCCCCTGCTCAGGTGCGGAGGAAATATCCGGTTCGTCCTCGGCTTCTCTGTAGTACGGAGGGAACCATCCAAGTCTTGGGTAATACATCGTTATCTGTCCGTACCTCCATCTGCCTCCCGAGCCTTCCGTAACGTAAGGAGTGGCGTTCGGTATCATCGCGTTTGGCGTCCGAATGCGGTTCATGTACCCCTCCGTCACGGTCTGCTGAAAGGCCGAAAAGCTTTTTTCGCTCGGTGCACCGACTTTGATGACGAAAGGGCGTGTTTCAGTAGTCTGTACGTCACGGAAAATAAGCTGGTGCGACAAGAGGTAGGCGAGTGTCTTTTCCGCGTTCTCCCCGCCCTCTTTTAGTGTGTTGATAGCCTTTTGAGGGAGCGCAGTAAGCGCACTTCCGAAACGCTCACCCAGTACGCCAGGGTTTGTAACGCACTCGCGAGCGAATGCGATGTAGTCTTCGGGTAACTCTTCCGTCAGTTTTCGAACTTCAGGCGTTTCGAATTGAACGCACCCCGTTTCTTGCAGGTCCGGATAGTATCGCTTGATAAGCTCTCGGTACATCGCCTCTGTCGCTTCTCGGTTTCCACGAACTTTCCTTGCGTCAGCGTCGTTACATGCGATTGCGAATTCTGAAGCGAACCCGACAATGAATTCGGCATCGTATCCTTCGTCCCGAAGTTTTTGCGTGAGACGCAGTCCCGGCAGGATGTTTGCCGGTGCCGCATAGGTTGGCGCCGACTCCGCCCCGCCGACACTGGTAATGATTGTGGGCTTATATGAAGGGAACACGGCGCTTTTTACCAGTTGTTCAAACAAAGACCGCCAGTCCGTATCTCTTGGCTCCGTGCCGGTAAACAACGGATCGGTAAAAATGTCCCGAACCGTTTTTACTGCCCTTGTTATCGCTTCACGCGTTATTTCAAATACCCGCTCAGGACTTTCATTTTGTTCTTCCTGGGCTTTTGTTTGCGCTCCAATGAGGACTGCATTGAAAAGTCTTTGATCAACGATGTCGAATGCGCCGACCTGGTCTCTAAGCGCTTCTTGAAGACTTAGTCCTCCGCGCGGGTAGGGTACTTGAGAAGCGAATTCGACGGCTTCTCTGTTTAACGGACGCGCAACGGGCCCCAAGCCTTTTTTGAACCTCAAAGACCCTTCGGGCTTTGTTTGAGCAATAGCCAGCTCAGCCTCTTCAAGTGGTGTGTAGCCTTGTCCCGCCGAGCCGTTTTTCCATTTTTGCACTCGGGCGCGCAGTTCGCGCAGTGTCATTTCCCTCGCTTGTTGCGGGTAGAGTTGGGACGCGAGCGCTCCATTACGGTCGATCCACGAAAGGTCCCGTGTGTTTCTGTTTGGTTTGAATGGTCGAGTTTCCATATACACTCCCTATCCCGGCATAAACGGCATACTCCGGTCGTCCCAGGGACTACGCGGTCTTTCAATAAAAAGGGGGATACCAAACGTAGCTATAGTCCCTGCGGTGTACCCCAGTACGAGTGAAGCAAACCCGGAAACGGCGCGGCCTTCCGGTATGTTGCTGTACGCAACTTCCAGTTGGTTTTCTGAATCAGTGTTTGTTCTTTCGCCCGCCGCAATAAATGCGCGGACGAACGGTGATTTTCTTTTTTCCATACTGTTTATTTACCTTGCACAATAAAAAACCGCCCTTGCGGGGCGGCTAGGCGGACTTTCGTTGCATCGTTTACCTCTTTTGCAAACGCGAAATGACCTGACCATAGCCGCCCCGTCCATGGTTAAGCCAGTGGGCTACGCGGGTAACGGTTGTGGTTGATGCTCCAAGGTCACCTGCGATAGAGGCGTATGACTCGCTTTTTGCTACACGCTCGGCAATAGCCAGGCGTTCAGCCATAGCTTCCATTTCAGAAACAGTACACAAATCCCGCAGGAACGCGGCACACTCCCCCTTAGTTTTAAGGGTCAGAACGGCTTCATAGAGCCTTTCCAGGCGCTTTTCACTTGCCGCCTGGTCTTTCCCGGTTCGTTTTAGGTCTTTGATGCTCATAGTTCGTTTGTTCCCGTCCGCACGTGACCGCGGTTCTGCCGCATGTCAGCGTGTTAACATGGTAACACGATAATACACCTGGATGGTTTGGTTGTCAATGTCGGACAATAAAGGGATGCCGGGGGCAAAAAGAACCCCTAAACCAGGGGTAAGAAGTAGACGCTTCACCCGTCTTCTGATACAGAAGAGGTATGACTACGGAAGACGATTTTCTTTCGGCCTTCAAAGAGCATTCCGATGCGCTCTTTAGGCATGCCTTTTTCCGACTATCTGACCGTGAGCGCGCTCTTGATCTTACCCAGGATGCGTTCATTAAGGCGTGGGACTATATCCGCGGAGGCGGAGAAATCAAAAGTCCGAAAAGTTTTCTGTTCCGCATCATGAACAACCTCATTATCGACGAGTACCGAAGAAGCAAAGCCGAGTCGCTTGATAAGAAATTGGAAGACAATCCGCTTTTTGAAATGGCGCTTGCCGAAGGGAGTCTTGTTGAGGTCGAAGAGGAGATGGACGAGCGCGACCTTATTGAAAAAGTGCGTGGCGCCATCACTACACTTTCGGAAGAGTACCGAGCAGTCGTCACTCTACGATACATCGACGGGTTTTCGCCGAAAGAAATAGCCCGCATGCTCGGCTCCACAGAGAACGCCGTGTCAGTAAGGTTGCATAGAGCGGTTTTGAAACTTAAGGCGTCGCTTGCATAACTATGAAAAAAATACGCATTACAGATTACATAGAAAAAACTGCGGAGAACGTTTCGCTGACCGAAGCGGAACGCACAAAGCTTTTTTCTGTGACAAAAGAGTATATGGCGTTGAAGCCTGTACGTGGAGCGTTGGCTCGTCGTCGCACTCCTGTGTGGGCTCTGTATTTGAACGCGCGTCGGCCGGTTGCGGTAGCTTTGATTGCAGTCCTCGTCGTCTCTTCTGGTGCGGGCGTATCGTATGCGGCCGAAGGCGCACTTCCAGGCGACGTGTTGTATGCGGTTAAGGTGTCTGTTAACGAAGAGGTTCGCGCTCTTGTCGCAGTAACGAGTGAAGAAAAAGCTGAGTGGGAAGCACACCGCGCGGAGAAACGTCTTGCTGAAGCGTCGGTTCTTGCTGTCGAAGGCAGGTTAACCCACGAGACCGAAACCGAGCTTATGAACCGTTTTGCCGAACATGCCGACAAAGCCGTTGCACATGTTGAAAGTCTTGAGGGGAAAAATGTCGCAATTGCAATCGACGTTGCGTCGCAGTTTGAAACTGAAGTCGAAGCACATTTGGAAATACTTGATGATTCGGACGGAGACACGGAAGATATTCGTAAGCTTGTACGTTCAAAAGCTCGCCTCATATCAAATGTTCGCAGTACAGCCGAGAACGGGATTGCCGTTTCGCCGCCTGTTGCGGTAGCAGCGCCTCAGGAAGTCGCATTCGCTATGACCATGAGAGCAAAGGCGGAAGATTCTTCTGCGCGCTTCACCGGTCCCGTCCCGGAAGAAGATGATTCTTCTGCAGAAGATAGAACGAAAACAGCTACGCGTTTGGCAAAATCCGCCAAGAAGTCTCTTACGGAAGCGGAGAAACTGTTCACAAAAGCTAAGGGCAAGTTTAGTGTCGAAGAAGAAGCGCGCCTGGCGGCGACTCTTGCCGAAGCAAAGCGTTCTATTGAAACAGGAGATACCGCACTTTCAGACGAAGACTCTGCGGGCGCGTTTCATGCGTATCAACAGGGACTCGTGTCTCTTAAAAAGCTCAACGTATTTTTGCGGGCTTCTCTTAAGGGTAACGTTAAGTTGCGCATCGAACCCGTCCCTACTCCTGAAATCATGTCGGCTCCCGTTACCGTTCCATCTACGACACCTGACCCGACAGAAACCAAAGGACGTGAAACGAAAACAAAAACAGTTCCGCCCCCGACTGAAAGCCGGCAGTTAGAAAGTGAATCACGTTACGACGATGCCGACCTAGAAAATCGAAAGGAAGAGGGTAGCGATTCAGAGGTTCGTACGGAACTCAAAAGCCTCTTTCGTATCCGACTCGATAACTAACGGGTAAGCTCGTTGACGAGTGTTTGAGTTAAGGTTGGCGCGATGCCCAATTGAAATTGTCGCGCCAAAAGTACGATGTCGCCCCCGACGTATGATTCAAGCGTTCTTCCCGACTCGTTTTCAAAGTCGCGGATAATGTATGCGCTTGCGAGAGCGCGTAAGTCGCGGGATGCGGTGTCGGGACCGTCCGTTGCCGTAACAATAAGTCCGATGAGTTCACCATCCTGGTTTGCTACCGCACCTCCCGAAGATCCTTGTTGTGCGACAACGGATCCGCCTATTGAGAAAATGTCTACGGTAACCGTTCCGAATGTATACAGCTCTCGTATCAACGTGTTTGACGATGCTTGATGCAGGTCCTGTGCGATTGTAATTCCGCCTAAAAATCCTGCAGGGTAGCCCGCAGTGAGCGTTGATTGTCCTTGTACAATATTGACCGCGCCCACCGGAAGATAGGGGAGAGAAGCGGGAAGTGAGGCTTGTGGATTTACGGTGCCCGTAATTCGGACAAGTGCATAATCATGTTCGCCGTTTCCTGTCGGATTCTCATCTTTTATTTTATGAGCGTTTTTTTGTATCCACGAAGGAGGCAAGAAGGCGAGCTCAGCAGTATATTTTGATTGCGCGGGGCTTCCTGTTCGAATAACACAATCCACTGAGTTTGGGGCGGGGTAATTCTTCAGAAGAAAGTATTGTGCCACGTGCGCGTTTGTAAGAATGATGCCCTTTGGGTCGATGACTACTCCGCTTGCGGAGATCGCATTCAGTGGAGCACTTGCCGTACATATGATGTTGACTACCGATCCACGCACACGGTCGTTAAGCGACAGCGCGCTCGTTGTTGCAGAGGCAGGTGCGGTTATTGTTTCAATCACTTCCGCAATCGGAGCGGGGTCAACCTGAGGCGGTGCGGGCGGTTTTGGTTTTATGACAACAGGCTTTTTTGGTTCTTCGGGTTTTGCTTCCTGAAGTCCAGCAGGTTCGGTCGCAGTACTTTGAGTTGATGTTGATACTGTAGGTGTTGGTTCAATTTCAACCGGCGTTGGCTTGGGAGGATCACTCGGGGTCGAGAGACCCAGTGCGCCCACCGCTAGAAGTGCGAGTCCGATGATCGCGAGCACCACAGTCCTGATAAGTTCGATCATTAGTTACAGCGTATAGCTATATTCTGCGTGAGTCTAGGAAGTTGCTTGTGTGCGGGATAGGAGGATCGCCTTCACCTCTCGCCCTCACCTGCGTTCGGGCTCGGGTTAGGCACCGTCTCACGGTTTCTCGAAACGAGAAACATCGTTCCGACGTTCGATTCTCTCCCGTATAAAAAGCAGTTTTTGTGCGGGATAGGAGAATCGAACTCCTGCTCTCAGTTTGGAAAACTGACGTTCTACCATTAAACTAATCCCGCAATTACGAAACTCTAACAGACTTAGAGACGCTTTCAAAGGGAGTCCGGTCTGGCACTACAAAACAAAAAACCCCCGCATATGCGGGGGTTTTGCGGTAAGGGCGGGGTTACTTAACCGCGTCTTTGAGAGCTTTTGCCGCGCGGAACTTAGGAACGCGCATTGAAGGTACTTTGATAGATTCGCCCGTGCGAGGGTTTCTTCCGGTGCGTGCAGGGCGCATCTTGGTTGAGAAGATACCGAGTCCCGCGATTGAAACTTCGTCGCCTTTCTTAAGGGCTGCCGTAATAGCGTCGATAAGGGTTTCGACAACCGCTTCAGACTGAGTCTTGGTACCTCCGAGGAGTGAGTGCACTTTTGCTGCCAAGTCTGCTTTGTTCATAGATATTTAAAAGGTTTGCTAATGGCTAATGCTGTATGAATCAGTATATGTAAAGCCGTTTTTTGCGCAATAGTCCTATAGAATATTGACTTTATAAAAATAATATGCGAAATTCATTCCATGCCACAGAAAGAAGCAGTTCGAATTCATCCATCTCCGGAAGAAGTAGCCGCCTGGATCCAAGGTTTAGGTAAGAAACCGCATCGTTGGATGTACATAGAATCCGAAGTCGAATTCGACGCATCGGGAGCGAGAAAGTCCTACATGATAAATCAAGGCTACTATCGAGGCGTAACGCCCAAGAATAAAATCAGACTCTACACAGCCTCAAATGCTCTTATGGGTACCGAAGCACGCACGACTCTTGTCGATGCCCGCAAAATTTTCTCGATAAAATAAAAAACACCCGACGTGCCGTCGGGTGTTTTTGCAAGATTATCTCGCGAATTCGATTGTTCTCGACTCTCGAATAACGTTTATTTTCACTTCTCCCGGGTATTTCAACTCGTTTTCAATACGCATGGCGATATTGCGGGCCAATTCTCGTGCTCCCATGTCGGAAATTTCTTCCGGCTTCACGAATACGCGTACCTCGCGACCTGCCTGAATCGCATACGCTTTTTCGATTCCGGGGAAGGATGTTGCGATAGCCTCCAAATCCTGCAAACGTTTAATGTAGTGTTCTACCGAGTCGCGACGTGCACCGGGGCGTCCGCCTGAAATAGCATCCGCTACCTGCACAATCTTTGATTCGATCGTTTCGTACGGATACTCCTCATGGTGTGCTTGCATCGCCTGGATGACGCGCTTATCGACGCCAAACTTTTCAAGAATGCGACGACCGATTTCCACGTGCGTTCCCTGCACCGCATGGTCAACTGCTTTGCCGATGTCATGGAACAACGCGCCCATTTTCGCCACCTTCACATCAGCACCCAACTCCGCAGCAATCATACCTGCAACATGCGCCATTTCAGTCGAGTGTTGCATCACGTTTTGGCCGTACGAGGTCCGGAAGTACAGGCGACCAAGGATTGCCATAAGACGCGGGTCGAGTCCATGAATGCCCACTTCGTACGCCGCTTGCTCGGCCTTTTCCTTCATAACTTTAGCGACCTCCTCCTTTGCTTTTTCAACCGCGTCTTCTATTTTTGCCGGCTGAATACGCTGATCAATGATCAGGTTCTCAAGCGCGATGCGGGCAACTTGGCGTCGCACAGGGTCAAAGCAGGAAAGCGTAATCATTCCCGGAGTTTCATCCACTAGTACGTCTACGCCGGTAGCGCGTTCGAATGTGCGGATGTTTCGGCCTTCTTTGCCGATGATCTTACCTTTCATGTCCTCCGACGGAAGCGGAATATTTGAGGTCAGCACTTCCGCGTGAACGGAATTGCCCAAACGGTGTATTGCAGTTGTGAGTATTTCACGCGCCTTTGTTTCAAGTTGTTCCTTGCCCTCGATCTCCATTTTCTGAAGACGCACCATAATATCTTCCTCATGATCGCGTCTGATTGCGCTTATGAGTTGCTCCTTCGCTTCTTCCTCACTGAGCTTTGCAACGGACTCCAACGCCTTTTCGCGTTCCACAATAAGCGCGTCCGCACGCTCTTTGATTTTCTTTACTTCCTCTATCTGCGCTTTTATACGTTCCGCTTCACGGTCGATATCAAGCTGTCTCTTATCCAGAAACAACTCTTTGTCTGCGACGCGCTTTTCTTTCGCAAGAAATGCCTCTTCCTTGATTCGCATTCCTTCGCGGAGTTCCGCTTCAAGTTTTGCAACTTGTTTCTCGCCTTCAGCGACTATGTTTTTTGCTTCTTCGCGAGCCTCTAAGAGGCGCTGTTTAACCTGCAACTCCGCAGAACTTTTCTGTCCCAAGGCGACAAGCCACCTAAGGAAATATCCGGCTGCAATACCGGCGCCGCCCGTAACGGCGACCAAAATGAGAACGGTTAATGTTGACATACGCGTTTCAGGAACGCGCCGTCACAAAAAATGAGACGAATTAGTGGATGAAAACGAAAACGGGCTTACCTAGGCTTTCTGCATTGTTTTCTCGCGCTTTTCTGTCGGATTTCATGTGGGGCGTGGTCCAATTCAAAATTAAAGGGATACATATTTATAGTACCCCCAATCTTGCGGAGAGGCAATATAACCGAGAGGTACTACCCCCGAACCTTATATATCTCATCAACGATGCCGTATTTTTTCGCTTCGTCGGAAGTCATCCAATAGTCGCGTTCGGCGTCTTTTTCCACCTCCGCAGCCGTTTTGCCGGTGTTTTTCGCCAAAATCTTGTTCAGATTGTCCTTGGTTCGAAGGAAAACATCCCCTCTACCTTTTGGGA
>CAZMOI010000005.1:0-1095 GCA_964568025.1 uncultured Candidatus Saccharibacteria bacterium | reverse complement strand
GGTTCGAAGGATATGTTTTGCGGCAATAGCGATATCGGTTGCCTGGCCTTCAGCCCCGCCCATGACCTGGTGGATCATAACTTCGGAGTTCGGCAGGGTAAAACGCTTACCTTTTTTGCCTGCGGAAAGAATTACAGCTGCCGCGGAAGCTGCAATGCCAACGCACACGGTAGCGATGTCGGGCTTTACATGATTCATAGTGTCGAGTATCGCCATACCCGCAGAGACTGACCCGCCGGGGGAGTTGATATAGAGGTATACGTCTTTCTTCGGGTCCTCAGACTCAAGGAAAAGAAGCTGGGCAATAATGAGGTTCGCCAAATGATCGTCGATAGGCCCGCCCAGGAAGATAATGCGCTCTTTAAGGAGACGTGAATAGATGTCGTAGGCTCTTTCTCCCATCCCGGTTTTTTCGATAACCATCGGGACAAGCTGGTTTGAAATTGGTTGTGCGCTCATAGTAGGGACACTATACCGTATTGCCCCCGGGAAACTCAATAATCCGTTTGCTTACCCTTGCAAACCTGACTGAAGGGTATTTAATGTGGCGAGGTACTAATCATTACAAATTACTTATTTCACACAATTTATGAAAAACGCACTTTGGATTCTGGTCGCGATTGTCGTGATCGGAGGCTTGGCGTGGTGGGGCATGAATCAAAATGCTCCCGTCGCGCATGAAGGTCCGTATAAGGTCGGTGTCATTTTGCCAATGACAGGGGATGCTGCAGTTTATGGAGAGCCACTGTCCAAAGTGATGCGTCTCGCTGTTGAGGAAATTAATTCCGCAGGCGGGATTAACGGCAACAATATTGAACTCATAATTGAAGACGGCAAATGCAACGGAACGGATGCGGCCTCAGCGGCACAGAAGCTCACGAGTGTCGACGCTGTCGAGGTGATTATCGGAGGATTCTGCTCGTCAGAGTCGCTTGCCGCAGTTCCCGTAGCGGAAGGTGCAAAAGTTGCAATGATTTCTCCCGGTTCTTCTTCTCCGAAGTTGACGGGCATCAGTTCGTATTTCGTCAGAAACTATCCGTCTGATGCAACGCAAGGGGCAGTGCTGGCGTCTATTGCTTACAACGATAAGGGATG
>CAZMOI010000004.1:6755-30450 GCA_964568025.1 uncultured Candidatus Saccharibacteria bacterium | reverse complement strand
GTATGAGGGGTCGGAACGAATGAGATCCATTTCCTCTTCACCGGCGAATGTAACACCTTTCTTTTCCTCAAGGTAATCGAGAATTGAACCTATGCGCCAACCGGCGTGCCCGTGTACGTCCTGCGCTAAAAGTTCCTGCGGGCTGATGATATAGAGCGCGGGCTTAACCGGTTTACGTAACGCGCGTAGCTCTTCTTGTTTTCTTCGCACTGACTCCCCCATATGTCGTGAGAGTTTTACACTTAAAAATACAAAAGTCAACACATCGAAATATCGTTACAAAAAGCAAAAAGCGGATATACTGCCGAAATGCGAATACTTGTCTCCGGCTCTCTGGCGTACGACCGAATATTGAATTTCAACGGCGCGTTCAAAGACCACATCCTACCCGACAAAATTCACGCGCTAAGCCTAAGCTTTTTTGCGGATGAAATGCGCGAATCATTCGGCGGAACCGCGGGGAACATCGCCTACACCCTTTCGCTCTTAGGCGAGCTTCCGGTAATTCTTTCGAATGCCGGGAACGACTTCGGAGACTACGGCTCGTGGCTTAAGGAAAACGGTATCCCAACCGCACAAATTCACATTGACCCAAAGAAAAAGACGGCCGTTGCCACCGTACTTACCGACACTGCAAATAACCAACTCGTGGCGTTTTATCCGGGCCCAATGGCACAGGCGTACGGCGGAACCGTTGCCGACGGCGATTTCGGCATCGTGTCGGCAGGCAACCCCGATGATATGCGCGACATGCCCAAAGCGTTCAAAGCGCGCGGTATTCCGTTTATATTCGATCCTGCGCAGGGAATTCCCATTCTTTCCGGGGATGACCTAAAGGCGGGTATTACAGGTGCAGAGGCACTTATATCAAACGACTACGAACTCGCGCTAATAAAGAGCAAAACCGGATGGAATGAGACCGACATTCTGGGAGTAACGAAAATGATTGTTACGACATTTGGTGAGAAAGGTTCCCGCGTTCAGACAAAGGACGAAATGATTGAAGTGGGAGTTGCGCCCGTACCGGTCGCTCTAGATCCGACCGGAGCGGGCGACGCATACCGGGCAGGATTTATCTCCGCGTATCTCAAGAAAAAGCCGTTGAAAACCTGCGCACAGGTCGGAGCGGTTACCGCTTCATACACCGTCGACCTCCACGGCACGCAAACGCACCGTTTTACGTTTGACGAGATGGAGAAAAAATATAAAGATACATTCAATGAGGACTTCCCTCTCTAACTAATTATATGAGCGATATCAAAGACAAGAGCTTAGCCCCTAACGGCAAGCGACGAATTGAATGGGCGGAACGCGACATGCCAGTACTTCGCTCTATTAGCGTTGAGTTTGCAAAAACAAAACCGTTTAACGGGATGAACTTTTCCGCCTGCCTTCACGTGACGGCGGAAACCGCAAACCTGATGCGGGCGTTAAAAGCAGGGGGCGGAAACGTGCTCCTAGTTGCATCTAACCCTCTTTCAACGCAGGACGACGTTGCCGCGTCGCTTTCCGAAGACTTTGGCATACCGGTATATGCGATACGAGGAGAAGACAATGCAACGTTCTTTAAACACATCGAGGCGGCAATTGCACACAACCCGGTCATAACAATGGACGACGGGGCTGACCTTATTACCACCATCCATGAAAAGCACCCGGATAAGGCGAAGCAGATCATGGGCTCGATGGAAGAGACTACTACAGGTGTGATACGCCTTCGCGCTATGGCAAAGGATGGTGCGCTCAAGATTCCTGTCGTTGCAGTTAACGACGCCAAGACGAAAAACATGTTCGACAACCGGTACGGCACGGGGCAATCCACCTTGGACGGCATTATCCGCGCGACGGGCGGATTAATTGCCGGAAAAATAATTGTAGTTGCAGGCTACGGCTGGTGCGGTAAAGGGTTTGCCATGCGCGCCCGCGGAATGGGAGCGCACGTTATTGTTACGGAAGTTGATTCAATCAAAGCTCTAGAGGCGGTCATGGACGGGTTCGAAGTTATGCCAATGAAGGTTGCCGCATCAAAGGGTGACATATTCTGCACGGTAACCGGCGACATAAACGTGATTGACCGCGAGCACTTCCCGCTTCTCAAAGACGGAGCGGTTGTTTGTAACTCAGGACACTTTGACGTTGAGATAAACCTTAAGGCACTTGCCGAACTTTCGGAGACGGTAAACAAAAACCTGAAGGACAACGTTGACGAATACATAGTCAAAGGAAAGCGTATCTATGTTTTAGGTGAAGGGCGCTTGGTCAACCTTGCCGCAGCCGAGGGACACCCCGCATCCGTCATGGACATGAGTTTTGCAACGCAGGCGCTCGCTTCAGAGTGGGTCGTTAAAAATAGAGCAAGCCTCGAAGCAAAGGTTTACGAAGTGGACGAGGTAATAGAAAAGCGCGTTGCAAACCTCAAACTCGCCTCAATGGGTGTTTCAATAGACACGCTGACGGAGGAACAGAAAAACTACCTCGACGCCTGGCAACACGGAACCTAGACTTTTGCTTCTTCGTCGGAAGAGTACTGCCCGAGGGTCGCAAGACCGTTCATTTTTGCGCGGTGTAGAAGCGCCTTTTGTGCAGCGGGTACATTTTCAGATTTCCCTGCCCATGTCTTTAACGGCTTGTCTTGAAGAGCGCGACCGTAGGAGAAAGACAATTTCCAGGGGAACGGTCCCATTTTTGCCATAGCGTCTAAATTCTCCGTTGCCTCAATATCTCCCTGCCCTCCCGAAAGAAACGCTTGTCCGGGAAGATTGTCAGGAAGAACTTTCTTGAAAAGAGCAACGGTTTCTTTCGCTACTTCTACCGGGGGCGCTTTTCTGTTTTCTTTTCCTGCGACTACCATATTTGTCTTAAGAACGATTCCTTCAATGTCGACTCCGCGGGCATTAAGCGCTTCAAATGCAGCGACCAACGCTCGCTCGCTCGCATCTCTGCATGCGTCAATGTCGTGACTTCCGTCCATCAACACTTCAGGTTCGACGATCGGTACAATTCCCGCTTCCTGGCACATCGCCGCGTATTCGGCGTGTATGCGTGCGTTTTCTTTGATATTTGCGTCCGTGGGCAACCCGTTACCGATAGTTATGACGTTTCTCCACTTCGCGAACATTGCCCCGAGTGCCGCGTATTCTTTAAGGCGCTCCGGAAGCCCTTCAAGTCCCTTGGTTAATTTTTCTTCAGGTGAACCCGGCATTTCGATAAGCCCCAGGTCCACTTTGATACCCGGCAACACTCCCGCGCTTTGCAACACGGAAACGAACGTTCTGCCGTCCCGCGCTGACTGACGCAGAGTTTCGTCATACATAATGACGCCTGAAATATGCTCGCCAAGCCCCGGTGCAGTAAACAGCATTTCGCGGTATGCCTGGCGGTTTGCTTCGGTGTTTTCTATCTGTATTTTTTCAAATCTTTTACCGATTGTTGAGGTGCTTTCGTCAGCCGCCAATATCCCCTTTCCGGGTGCGACCATCTGCTTCGCAACTGTGTGCAAATCTGCCATATATTTTTATTAACGCGGGTGGCGCGTCTTTATAAAGCGTATCGTGTGCGGATTTAACGACATAACGACTGAAGATGTAATGATACGATCTTCCTCGAAAATAACGCCGTCGCCCAAGGGTCCCGTCAGGACGGATGTTGCCGTAAATGAAACATCGTCGCCTTTAGCAAGATCCTTGGTGGTGAGCACCTTTGAGAAATCAGTTACACCCGCTTCATTAAGGCGCTTCACATGCTTCTCGTCTTTCGGCTTCCACCTACACTGTATTTCGCCGTCAAACGCGCGGAGTGCCGCCGCCGCAAGCACCGCTTCCGCAGACCCGCCGATATTCATAAGAAGGTCCACCGGTGAGTCACGAAGGCAGGTCGCAATAGCCATAGCAACGTCGCCGTCGGAGAAAAGTTGAACACGTGCACCCGTCGCGCGGATTTGCGCAATGCGTTCCTGCTCACGCTCACGATCGATAACGGCAACGGTCATTTCGGAAATATCTTTGCCGAGCGCTTTTGCCACTTTTGTGACGTTGTCTTTAACAGGTGCGTCAATATCAATAACTCCCGCCGCAATACGGTTCGTTGCAATTTTTTCCATGTACGAGTCCGCCGCGTGATAGAGCGATCCTTCAGGTCCCGTTGCAATAACGGCGAGCGCGTGCGAGCGACCGTTTGCAACCGAATCGGTACATTCCAAAGGGTCGACTGCTATTTCGTACAAATCGCCCTTACCTTTTCCTACTTTTTCTCCGACATACAACTCCGCCGACTCGTCCTTTGCTCCTTCGCCGATAACGATAACCCCGTTGAAATCCATCGCATTAAACTGTGTGCGCATGGCATCAACCGCTGCCTGATCCGCCGCTTTACCGTCGCCTTTCCCTACCCATTTAGCCGCTGCCATAGCCGCGACTTCGGTCACCCGTACGAAATCTAGCGCCAAGTGACCGTTCCTCATAAAAAGAATGTGCTTAGTATAGCCTATCCAACCGCTAAAGAAAATTCACTTCTTTACTATAGAAAGCGCGTAACGGAAGCCTAGGCCTGCAAACTCCTCTGTGTATGGTACTGGACCTGCGTCGAAATTGTATGAGCGACTGACTTCTTCAAATGCCGTACCGACCATGCGATTAAATGCGGTAAGTGTTTCGCCCCCTGCGGTGTACATCGGCCACATACGCGCCTCTGCGCCTGGCTTCATGACACGCAACTGCTCGCTGAACACGGCTTTAAGCGCCCCAGGCACATCCTCCGCCTTTCCTGCACGCACCCAATCAAGCGCAAACCCTTCATCTTCCTCTTCATTAGGGTATCGGGAAGAAATCCAGTCAACAAAAAAGTACGGTACCGACGCCTCCGCTAAAACAAGATCAATCGAGTTATCGGGAATAAAAGACAAGTCCCGCGCATCGCCGGTAACAATAGTATGTTCTGGTGCACTCTCCCAGGGAAAACCTTTTCGTTCATAGCGGTGAGCGGAATAGTCGAGTGAGATAACTTTTGCTCCTACGTTCTGTGCTTCAAGCCACGCACCAAACGCACCGTTCCCCGCCCCCTGATCCAGTATTCGTTTTCCTCTAAGAAACGAGAGGTCATACTTGCCACCCCTCATCTCGCCGAGAGCGAGAGTGTCAAAGTACCACCGCACCGTTTCCTGCCACGTGGTTTGAGCTTCGATCTTAATAAGGTCAGGTTTAAATTTGCGAGCGTCTTCAACCATATACCTTATGACGCACGAACGTTGAAAGGGTTAAAGTCGGTATCGTGGTCGTAGTGGTCGTTCTCTTCACGCTTCTTTAACCATCCGATAACAGCGTAGGTAACGGGCGTAAACACCACCTCAACCAGCGTCTTAAATACGTAGTTCGAAACAATGATTGTTACAAGAAGCGCGTTCGGTAGTACGCCAAAGAACGCGATCATGACGAAAAGCGTGGTGTCCAAAAATTCGCCGACAACGGTAGAGCCGATGGTACGTGCCCATAGCATTTTCCCTTTTGTCAGTATCTTCATCTTTGCCATCACGAACGAGTTCGCGAACGATCCGATGAAGTACGCGACGAGGCTTGCTAAGACGATACGGGGCGTGGCTCCGAGTATCGCCTCATACGATGCTTGATTCGGCCAGTCGGACGCGGGAGGCAAATGCCCGACCACAATAAAGGTAATTGCCATAAGACACGCGGAAAGGAATCCGAGCCAAATGACTGAACGCGCCCGCTTGTATCCGTACACTTCCGTCATGACGTCGCCCAGGATGTAGGCGAACGGAAACAGCAATGTTCCCGCATCAAATACGAACCAACCTAAATCCGTTATCTTTGTCGAGGCGACATTCGAAATAAGAAGCACCGCAACGAAAAGTACGCTAACAGTTCCCAAATGCCTAAAGGGCTTTTCCATATTCTAAAATGTGACCCCACGGGGAATCGAACCCCGATTTGATCCGTGAAAGGGATCTGTCCTAGCCGTTAGACGATGGGGCCGAGCGAGGAGCAAAATAACGTGCTGGCACGGTTATTTTGTCCGAGCGAGGCTACAGAAAGGTATGCAAAGCCTACCTTTCGCGGGCCAACCCATTCGCGAAGCGAATGAGGCTCGCATGGCGAGCCGTGACCCAAAATATAGCATTTCAACTGGAAAATGCTAGAATCGCTTGATTCCGCAAGGGATTTCGCGAAAGCGAACAGGGAGAGGTGGCGGAGTGGATGAAAACCTATCTGGTTTTCATCCGATCCCGTGAAGCGGGAATGGCCGATGCCGAAGGCACGCCATAGGAGGACGAACTCGTTCGAACACTCAGCACCCCTTAACTTTGCGGAGCAAATTGGAGAGGTGGCTGAGTGGTCGAAGGCACCACACTCGAAATGTGGCGTATGGGAAACTGTACCGAGGGTTCGAATCCCTCCCTCTCCGCACATAGAAACTTCCGATTTTGAAACGTCCCAAAAGGGGCGTTTTTAAATCGAGAGGACGGGATGAGAAAGCCGGAGCGCGACGGCGCGAGGCGGGGTCGCGGAAATTTTCCGCGGAAAATTATCTGAGACCGAATCCCTCCCTCTCCGCAGATAGAAACTTCGGGCTCGGACGGAACCGCAGGGGAGAGCGTTACAGCCTGAAAACTATTTCTGAGCCCGTGCATTTCATGCAGAGCACGGGCCGCGACCGAACCTTATACACAAATTTCCTCTATCCGGGAAAATCTAGTTAAATTGCACCTGAAAATTGTACATCCCCATTCCGCAAATCCCCTGGAGGGTTGACCCCGCTTTTTGCGGAGGAACCTCAATAAGAACTTCTCCGCTTGGCTGCAGCATTGTACTGTAGTTTAAGCTTGGAATAGTAAGAGCCGCTGAACAGTCAAACGTACCTCGTGTTGTTACTTTAAGAATTGTCGGAACATCCGCCTTTGCCACCGTTTGCTGTGGACTATATCCACCCTTCGCACCGATTTCAATAATCTGGTTCCCCTCAACGATAGTTACATTATTCACTGACGTCGTTGAGGGCTTCTTGCCAAAGAACAGCGCGCCGCCGATTAGGAGTGCCGCGACTAGTATTGCGATAATTGTGTATTTCATATTCAGAAGCTAAATATTGGACTGATAACGCCGTATGCGGCAAGAGCGTTCAAGAGATTAAAGATACCAAAGAAAATCACGATAAGTCCTGCAGTTTTGAAGAACACTCCTGAGCGCGCTTTAGTGTAGACACCTAAAGAACTGAATGAGAGGAGTGCTAGTACAGGCAATGTTCCGAGTGCGAATACAAACATAGTCATTGCTCCCTCAAAGAAGCTTCCGGTCGTGAGGGTATAGATTTGCATCGACTGGGTGAACCCGCAAGGCAGAAAGAACGTCGCAATGCCCAAGAGTACCGGCGTCAGGGTGTGGTTTATGGTTTTTAGCTTCTGTACATGCTTGCCCATAAACGCTGGTAGCGTTGGTTGCAGTTTTTTCGCCCAGGGGAATATGTCGAGTAAATTGATACCGAGAATGAGCAAGATAACTGCAACGACAAGCCCAAGTATGAATGTTCCCGTTGCTCCTAGTTGAAATACCGATCCTAACGCGCCTATAACCCCACCAAGAACAAAGAACGCTACGAGCCGCCCTATATGAAACAAAACCTGAGGCTTTACCTTGTCGCCCTCTTTTGCAAAGTTCGCCGACATAGAAAGCACCAATCCACCCACAACCGCCATGCACGTAGACACAGAAGCAATTAAACCTATTACGAAAGCGGTGCCATAGGAAACGTCGCCAGAATTCACCAAGTTTACGATGCCTAGCTTTTGCAGAACGATGAATAGCGCTATAAACGCTGCCGCGATCGGTATCGCAATGTTAAAGTCTGACCACTTCACCCCTTTTTGTTCTTTCTCAAGGGAAATCTTGTAGCCATGAGGCTCCATAACTTTTGAAAGCTCCGCGGCTACTTCTTCTTGCGTTTTATCACCGAAATTTCCATGCACCTCAACACAGCACGTTTTGAGGTCGGCAACGGCATGTTCAACCAGTTCGTGATCCTTGAGATTCTTAGTTACACAATCTCTCCTTTCCGTTCAAGCATCATATGATGGAGCGTTGCAAGTTGAAGCCAGATGGCAATCAATATTTGAATTCCGGCGTCAATAAAAAGGTGGTTCTGACTAAAACCAAAGACCGTACCGTTTGGGCCGGCACTATACGCCCCGACAAGCGCTACAATGCCCGCTACACCTGCAATGACACTCAATACATGGAATAACTTTGACAGTTTCATAAGGTTTTTGTTTTTAATGTTCATAATTGCTTGGCTTTTAATCGTAACGAATTACCGACGACCGACACACTAGACAGTGCCATGGCAAGACCTGCAAATACCGGCGAGAGGAGCCAACCAAAGAACGGGAAAAAGATTCCCGCCGCCAAGGGAATCCCGACAATGTTATAGATGAATGCGAAAAAAAGATTCTGTTTGATACCCGTCATGGTCATTTTAGACAAACGGATTGCTTTCACTAACTTTGAAATATCGCCATTGAGGAGTGTGATGCCTGCTGTCTCTATTGCAACATCAGTTCCTGTTGCCATAGCGATACCGACATCCGCTTGTGCAAGAGCGGGTGCATCATTTACTCCGTCCCCTGCCATCGCGACAATCCGACCCGCACTCTGAAGTTCTTTTATCTTTCTAAGTTTCTCTTCGGGTAATACTTCTGCAACCACTTCGTCTATGCCTACTTCTTTCGCGATAGCTTCTGCAGTGTTGTTATCGTCACCCGTGAGCATGACCGTGGTAATACCAAGCGCATGAAGATCTGAAATCGCTTTCACTGCTTCTGGTTTTATTGCGTCAGCTACCATAACCACGCCGAGCACCGCATCCTTCGTCGCAAGAATAATCGGTGTCTTGCCTTGCTTCGTCTCACGTTCAATTGCCATTCCATCAAAATCGAGTTTGAGGTCAGCAATCAGTTTTGTGTTTCCTGCAAAGTACTTTTCACCATCTATTGTTCCCTTCACCCCTTTACCCTTAATACTCTCAAAGTTTGAAATGGTACTTACAGTAATATTCTTCCCTTGCGTATACTGCATAACCGCGCGAGCGATTGGGTGTTCTGATTTACTTTCAAGTGATGCAAGAATACCGACAATCTTATCTTCCCCGAGTTTTGAAAAATCATTAATACTTACGAGCTCTGGCTTGCCGTTCGTTAGCGTGCCCGTCTTGTCCACGACAACGGTATTTACTTTATGAAGTCTTTCGAGTGTCGCCGCATCTTTTATAAGGATGCCTTCCTTCGCCCCTTTACCAACACCAACGATTATTGCTGTCGGTGTTGCAAGTCCAAGCGCACACGGACAGGCAATGATCAACACACCGACGAATGACACGAGCCCATAGGACAGTGCTTGTGAAAAGCCTAACGCGGACGTTCCGAAGAATAGCCATCCACCGAGCGCTACAAACGCAATAACAAGCACCGCTGGTACGAACACGGAAGAAATTTTATCTGCAAGTGCCTGTATCGGCGCACGGCTTCCTTGTGCCTCTTGAACCATTGTGACGATACGAGCGAGCATAGTTTCAGAACCAACCCTGGTCGCTGTGAACGTGAATGAGCCCGAGGTATTTAACGTCCCCGCAACCACAGAATCGCCGATATTTTTTTCAACAGGCATCGGCTCGCCGGTAACCATTGACTCGTCTACGTACGAAGTGCCTTCGGTAATCACTCCGTCTACGGGGATCCGTCCCCCCGGCTTTACAATCACGAGATCGGTATGCACAACCTGCTCAATCGGAATTTCTTGCTCTTTTCCATTACGAATAACGAGAGCGGTTTTAGCTTGAAGGTTAAGTAATTTTTCTATTGCATCTCCTGTCTTTATTTTTGCTTTAGCCTCTAGGTATTTGCCGAGCGCAATAAACGTAATGACCACAATCGTGACATCGTAGTAGGTCTGTTCGACATTGATGAATTGTCGGAGAGGCTCTTCAAACGCTGAGATAACAAAACTGTAGACAAACGCAACAGATGTACCAATCCCGATGAGGGTATCCATGTTCGCCTTGCCGTAGCGTAAAAAACGATAGAACCCCAAAAGGTAGGGCTTGCCGACGACGAAAAGAACGTAGGTGGCAAAGATCGGCAACAAGTGGTGAACGAACTCGTACACTGTTTCAGACATTGCCGAAACAACTCCAAACTGTGTAAGAATCTCCCACCCCATTACCATAATACTAAAAAGAGCGAGCGGAACCGCTGAATACACCATACGCTCCATGTCGGCCACTTCTGCTAATTTTTCTTTTTTTGATTGGTTCAAACCGAGGTGGGCAGCGTGCTCATTCTCTGACATACCCATTTCGTCGGCAGAAGGAACGTCAAGGGAATAACCGAGCGGTGCAATTTTCTCAGAAAGATGTTGCGGGGTAATTTTTGACTCATCAAATGAAAGCTTAGCGGTTTCAGTTCCGTAATTCACTTCGGCGAACTGTACTCCCTCCGCTTTCTTGAACGTTTTCTCAATGTTTACCGCACACGAGGCGCAATGCATTCCTTTTACTCTGTATGTTGCCGTATGCATATTATTTCCGCTTAAGCTGGTAGACCTTTAAAATTTCTTTCTTTGCCTTATCCGTTTGTCCGGAATTCATTTGATGGTGGACACAATGATCCAGGTGGTTCGCTAGAAGAATATCTTCTACATTTGAGAGTCCTTGCTTTACAGCCGAACTTTGCGTTATGACGTCAATACAGTACGTGTCACTCTGTACCATTTGTTGAAGTCCGCGAACTTGTCCTTCGAGGATTTTCAAGCGCTGCACGACCTTGCTCTTACCTTTTGCGTCCATGTATTTCATAGCATCTCTATAATACCCCCCTGGGGGTATTAGTCAAGAGGCTCTCGTTGTCGATGAGTTTCTGGCGTAGGGTGCAGGTGAGAATTTGAAAGGCTTTGTGTCGGGTGTCCCATGCATCCCATCTTTAAGAAAGCGAGCACCGACCTGAGAGCCCTAGCAAATCGTCAAGAATGCCACTAAAATACCCTTGCGGGGAGTGGCCCCTAAGGTCTGAATCCGAGCAATCCCGCACACAAATTTAACTATATACTGTGCCGTATGGTAGACATGGTAGATAAAGCAGAGCAGGCGTTTTTGGAAAAGAAGCCGGTCATCCCCCACTACTACGGCGACACCGTTCGCCTGATGTTTCTTTTATCTGGCGTCATATACGCCATTACAATGGCGCTTATCGGCAACGTCCTCCCGGTCGATGTGTACACGGGAATCATTTTGATACTTATTCTTGCCTTTCTCGCGGGCATCACGAGTCCACATAACCGGTGGCTCATGCTCATAAACGCGACGGTCGCGGGTATGGGCGTATACCTGGTCCAAAGTGCGGCGATTACATTCTTTACCACAGACTCGCCATTTCTCTTTATCGTGCGACAGACGATAGCGCTCCTTCTGCTTTTTGGCTTCTACTACTCCGTCAAATCGTTCCGCAGTATGCTTGCAGGGAACATCGGCAAAACGGCAAAGCCGGGCGAGTTCGAGAATAAATAACTACCCCGCAAGAATATCTTTTGCGGATACTGCTCCCTCCCTAACTATGACGGGCATGTTGCCCCGCGCATCAACGACCGTTGAAGCAAGGCTTTCCGGCAACTCCCCTTCGTCTATCACTTCCGTAATCATGCGTGCACGCTCGCCGAACTGAACGAGTATCTTGTCACACGTCTTTTCGGTTGGCATGTCAGCAACATTAGCGGATGTTGCGGTAACCGGTACGCCCAACTTTTGCACAAGTCGAAGCGGAACGGGATGATTCGGAATACGAATACCAATGCTTCCAGTACCTGCGGTGACGCCGGGAGCAAGATTGTCGCGAGAATCAAGAATAATGGTCAGCTTTCCCGGCAAAAACTTCTCTGCAAGGCGACGCGCAAGCGGAGTAACAACCGCATAACGATCCGCCATGTCCATGTCAGTTACGACAATTGAAATAGGTTTCTTCTCATCCCTTCCCTTCAATTTCTGCAAAGCCAAAACTGCCTCCGGGTCGGTAGCGTCGACCGCCAAGCCGTAAATAGTGTCAGTCGGATACAAAATGATGTCTTGCATAAGAGAGTTAGTCTTCCGAAAGCCCGTCTGACCAAATATACGCCGGATTTTGCCCGGCCCGCGGGCCTGTATCTATACTGTTGCGTCTCATCTCCCGGAGTCTCCGTACAACGTCCCGCTCCGCGGCGGTCAGCGCCTTGCGATCCTCTTCAAACTCGTTTAACGCATCTGGAACAGTCAGGTGGTCGTGTTTTGGGTCGACAGTCTTTGTTCTTCGTCCTCTTTTCCGTGCTCGTTCTCGTGTCATTAAGTTGCGTATTCTAACCTCGCTGAGTCAGGCTTGCAACCGGTTTTGTTACACGATATTGTGGCTCAATCGCGCGGTAAGTAAGCTTGCTGCGCGTCACTCGGACGATATGAAAGCATGCTTTCGCGTCGCTCCTCGTTTCCGCGCGGTTAGCTCAGTTGGTAGAGCGCGTCATTGACGTTGACGATGTCGGGGGTTCGAATCCCTCACCGCGCACCTTATATAAAAAAGCCCGTACAGGGCTTTTTTATATAAGGTGCATAGATTCGAAAACCGGGAATAAATTTTTCGATTCAGACAATAAGCAAAAAGGTAATTGCTTAAATTGATACTTGGCATTAATGCTATGCTTTACTCGTGAATTGGTTCACAAAAATAGCGTTACGCACACTGCTTGCGTTTATACTTTTTCCTGGCTTTTTATGGCTTGCGTTTAAGCTAATGCCTCCGCTTGTCGGAACTTTTTTTGGCCCTGACCCGATTTCTGGTTTTTATATAGGTCTTGCACTGCTAATTTCTACATTTCTTACTCTACGCATTTTAGACTGGATAATTCCCCCCGACCTGACAAACGTGAACGTAAAAATAAACCGCTTCGACATAAAAAGAGTTATTGTAATGCTTTTAATTGCGCTTTCTCCTCTTTTATTTTTTTACGGCTTATGGGTGTTGGTTGGTATTTTTTCTTTTTTGGGTCTGGAATAGTAAATGAGAATCTTGCCTATCTGCCAGTGACTGTCGCTTTACCTTAAACCATTGATCAATAAATCATCTCAATACACAAATACCGCACCCACATACGGGCGCACTCGTCCCAACAAGTGCGTTCCTACTCTCAACACTCTCTTTACCGTTGTGTAAGAAAATCTGGAAGAAAGGAGTGTCTTCGTTAAATCGCGAGAAACTTTTCCCTATAAAACTTCAATTCCTCTATTGAGCGCAGAATGTCCTCTTTGGCACGGTGCGCTTTTTCCCCTTTCATATCCTGCCATTCCGTATACAACTCGGGCTTCCAACGACGCGCTAATTCTTTCAAACTCGACACGTCGATGTTTCGATAAAAAAGAAGGTCGTAAAGCTTTGGCATCTGTGCCTTAAGAAACATACGATCCATGTGCACAGAATTTCCACACAAAGGCGCGCTGCCGGGCTCGACAAGCGGGGTAAGGAAATCAAGCAGTATTTGTTCCGCATCGGCAATCGTTGTTGAACTTTCGAGTGACGCTTTCATCACACCGCTTTTCTCATGAAGCGCTTGAACCTCCGGGTCGATGCGGTCAAAGAGTGCCTGGTCAGCATGCACTGTCACTTCCGGACCCTCCGCGATGATATCCAGTTCTTTATCGGTAACGACCGCGGCAATTTGGATAATGCGATCAACGTTGACGTCAGCGAGCGACGTCATTTCTATATCCATCCAGACCCACAAATCGTTCCGCGTCATACTGCCGATAAGTATAGAGCATGAAGCGCTCCTTTACACGAACGTACAAAGAAACCTACCTAATATGCCAGCGTGTTACCATGGTAACACGCTGGTATATACGAATACATAGAAACGGACTGTACAAAAAACTAACGAGGATACTACTAAACGAGTCTTTAGAGTATGTCCAACACTTCTGAAAGCGTGTTTATTCGCTTCCAGGCTGCTTCGCGCAAGCTGTCGTTGTGGCGCGATCCTTCAATCAAAATTCCGCGACCGGTGTGTCGAAACGCACCTACGTCGTTTATCGAATCTCCGACAAACGCTATTTCATGGGGTTCTGCGCCAACCTTCGCTCCGAAATCTTTAAGCGCGGTTATTTTCATATCAATCTCATTCCCCTCATAGAGATACTTAATACCCTGATACGCCCCCTCGGGGTCGTACGAAAGCGCAGTGAATGCGTACGCGTGAGGAATACCCAGTGCCTCGCCCACCGGCACCACATAGTCCGCGAGGCTCGAAGAAATAACTGCAAGCGGGTACTTCTCCCGCAGTGCGTCCATAACCTTACGTGCGTCCGGCACAAAATCGAAATCCAACACTATAGGGTCTATCTCTTTTTTCGTGCGAGCCATACCGCGCGCCACGTACCCGCCATACACCCCCTCCATCCAATCGCGGTATGAAAGTCTGCCGTCGTGGTACAAGGCGTGGAGCCTCCTATCTTCTTCCATCGGAAAATTAAACAGCTTATGAAGCGCGGGCCACACCTTGAACTCAATAAGCGTCCCGTCAACGTCGAACGCAACAGCCTGTATATCGTTTGTGCTCATTCTAAAAACGGATAAATGGTATAGTACCCGCAAGGCAATGAAAATCCTAGCGATAGAAACCAGTTGCGACGAAACCGCTGTCGCCGTAGTGGAAGGACCGGATACGGGTGACGGAAGAACCATTACCCTTCTCGGAAACGCGCTCTACTCGCAAATAGCGGTACACGCCCCGTACGGCGGGGTGTATCCGAATCTCGCAAAGCGCGAGCACCAGTCAAATCTTGTACCGCTTGCGGTTGAGGCATTGACCCAGGCAAAGCTTTTGGAGAAAAGCACCGGTGTTGCCCCCATTTCAGAAGGCGCACTGGGAGACGTCCGCGACCCTGGCTTCCGCGCTTCCATACAGGAGTTTCTTGAAGCACATCTGCGTCCTGACGTTGACTATATTGCGGTAACTCACGGACCGGGGCTCGAGCCTGCGCTCTGGACCGGAATCAATTTTGCAACCGCACTTTCAAAGGCCTGGAACATTCCGCTCATGGGAATCGATCACATGGAGGGACATATCGTATCCGCTCTCCTACTCCCGCAAGGCGGAAACAAGTACCAAATCGCCGACCCGAAGCTTCCCTTACTTTCACTTCTGATTTCAGGTGGGCACACGGAATTCGTGCGTATGGACGAATGGTTCCTGTATGAACGCATAGGAGAAACCAAAGACGATGCGGTCGGAGAAGCGTTCGATAAAGTCGCGCGCCTTTTGGGGCTTGAGTATCCAGGCGGACCTAAGATTGCCGAGTTTGCCGCGCGCTCACGCGAGAAGGGTGAAACTGACATCGTGTTCCCCCGCCCCATGGCGCACGACAATACCTGTGATGTATCTTTCTCAGGTCTCAAAACCGCGGTTCTATACAAGCTAAAAAAAATGGAAGAGATATCCGAAACCGACAAGGAACACATCGCAGCGGCGTTTGAAAACGCTGCACGTGACGTGCTGGTTATGAAATCTGCGCGCGCACTTGAAGAAAGCAAAGCCGAATCGTTTGCAGTCGCAGGCGGGGTTTCTGCGAATGCGGAAATAGGCAGAGGACTTCAAGAAATGATTAAAGAAAAATTCCCCGATATCGAAGCCCTGTTCCCTGATGCAACACTAACCGGCGATAATGCGGTAATGATAGGCGGAGCAGCATACTTGCGACTTCGCGCAGGTAAAAAGCCTCACGACGAATTAAGCGCCTCGGGAAGCCAACGTTTGGCTTAACGAATAAGAAGCGAACCCGGGACCAGTACTTCGGCGACATAGAGTAGTACCACCATCAACAAGATGATGAGTACACCTAACGCGACGTTTTGCGGATGCTGACGGCGGAACTCAACTACGATCATGACGATGAGTGCGATACCGACAATCGTTGCAAGAACAAGGTAAATGGCCCCCACTACCGACTTTGGAGAAGTGACGAGTTTCTGAATCAACGTATCGCCCAACTGAGGAGCTTCAGCCTCGTACACAGAGGTTGTGGCAACTTCATTCTTCACTGCAATAAATGTTTCGTCTTCAATGATGACTTCCGGTTCGGATTCGGGTCCCGCTGGAGCTGCGCTTGCTTCTTCGGTTGCTCCCTTAACCGCAACGGGTGTGGTAGTGGCAGGACGCGGAGCTTCAGGAGTGGTACTTGCAGACGCTTCTAAAACGACGGGGGTCGTTGTCGGAGCGGATGTGGTCGCAGAAGTTGCGAGGAATGACGGATACTTCTGCTTTGCCGACGGTGTACCGAACATCTGCACAACGAACGTAGTTTTTTGTCCTTCGTACATTCCCTCCGCGATTCCGATACCGATTTCAGTAAAATGCGAGTTCAATATGTTTGCGCGGTGTGTCGGGGAATTCATCCATGCGCGCTGTACGTCCATAGAGTCGGAAAAACGGATTGCCAGGTTTTCACCCGCATACGCAAACGCATAGCCTGCTTGCTTAAACCAGTGCCAGGGCGTTACACCCTCGGGAGAGGTGTGTGCGAAGTAGGATTTCTTCGCCATGTCTTCCGCCTTCATTTGTGCCGCACGCTCCAACACGGGGTTAACGGCAAGATAGGTCAAATTATTTACCCCACGGTCGGTGTTCGTAAGATTTACGATTGCAGAAGAAATAACCGCAGCCAAATAGTCGGTGCGCTCAATTAATGTCTTTTGTATGGCAATTGCACCGATCCCCAAGACTAGCACCGTCACGATCATTATTAGAACCGATTTCAGACGGAAGAAATGCGGTTTGTAGTCGTTCCCGACATGCGGAACGAACGTATCGTGCATTTCTTTCCAGGGATTCATACTATATATATTATACCATTAAAACGACAAAATTACAATCTATCCCTGTGCGTATCTTTTGCGGATAAAGTAGACCGCTCCCCACCCGACACCGATAAGCCCCGCCAGGCCCAGAAACCAGACGAAATACGGCACTGGGTCGGACGATTCCGCATACGCACCTAAGATCTCCCCTTCCTCGGAAACAGGCTCCTCGACAACCTCTTCCACAATTATCGCGGAGGTTTGGCGAGCTACCGGAGAGGTTCGGTTTGAAAGAGGCTCGGAAGAAACAAACAAGGACGCTTTGTAACCAGCTACAGAAACGCCGTTCGGATATAAAAGCGACACGTCTTCCGGGCGAGTTACGACAAGTCCCGTTGCAGGTGTCGAGATACGGACTTTTGTTTCGGGAAACAGTATGGTGTGTGCCGGGAAAATAAATGTCTTCCCTGTTGCCGAAAGTTGCCAGAGTCCGATATCGATTTCTTCTTTCGATCGGTTCTCTACTTCTATATATTCCCCGTTCGCGCTCACAATCGCAATGTCCGCGGTCACGGCAACAACCGTAATACGGTCGGTCGCGCTCCACGCTTCAGAGCTCACATCAAGCGTCACTGCATACTTCCCGGGAAACGGAAACGCGTACAACACCGACTGCCCTTCCCGTGAATCGCCGTTGCCGAAACTCCACAGATACCTGGCGTTTTGAAGCGGTTCACCTTTGAGTCCCACTGCGGTCCCGGAATAAATGGTTGAAGCGCCCGCAATGACGCGCCTGTCGTCGCCTGCAAGCGCGCGTATCTGAGGAACAACTGGCGCAGATTGCGGTTGCGACTGAGTTTGCGTTGTTGTCGAGGGCGGGGGCGTAGTGTTGTTTTCTGCAGGCGGGGGTGGTGGAGGCGTCGAACCCGACGAAGCGCCGGGCGTAGGCGAACCCGCCTGCCAGGACGAACCTACTTTCTGAAGCGAGTTCCCGTCCCCGCCGGCACCGATTGTGGGGTCGTACGTAAACGTATGTTTGTCGACAAGCGCGATGTCGCGAAAGACAAACGTTTCTCCTGAATTTGAAAGACCGCTCGTAAACGCGGTGTCAAAAAGTATCCCCGAGAAACCCGGATAGTCGGCAAGGAACGTTACCGCATCGTCCGCTATAACCGCGTAGGCTCCCGTGGGCACGGTTGGACTTCCCGAGAAAATTGTAAGCTTATGATTCGTTCCGCCTTCAAACAGTTTCCATTCCGACAGGTCGAATGGTGCACCTTCGTTTACCACTTCTATCCATTCGTGTTTCGTATCCGCACCTTCCGCGTCATACATAACCTCGGTTATCGAAACTGAAGCAAGCGTCGTGAACGGCAAAAAAAGAAATACGAAAACATACAGGGAAACAAAAACGTTTCCCTGTATGCTGACGCTTTTCATATACGCGCCTCTCTTCTTCACTCAAGAACCAGAATTTGCTTAAAGTCCCCGCGGAATGACGGCGTTTCCGCATCGCCCTCCGAAAGAACGCCTTTCTTCGCGACTAGTTTGCCTCCCTCATTAAATATACCGACCTCGTATCCTCCACCTGCCCAGTAGCAAATCGCTCCCGCCAATTCCCCTTCCAAAAGCTTCCATGCCGAGCCCTGCCCCGCCACATCAAAGCACGTGCCTTCGTACCCGCTGAAATCGTACGTCTTGCCGTTATAGCGAAGCGTAACCGATGTTACCGGTGCTCCGTACGTGCTCTGAACTCCGGTATCTTTAAACATCCACACAAAGCCGCCGGGAGCGATAGCGACCGGCTTGTCCTCAACAACAGTCATCGCACCGTCATCCGTCGAACGCGTGCCGTCGAGTACGACCGGGTTACCAACGCGAGACTCTTCAACACCCTCTTCCGCGTATAATTTTTCCGGTTCCGATACGACTCCGGGCTGACCTAAAACAGAAAACGTAACGCCGTTATTGTTTACCCAAAAACCAATACCCCCGAGAATAAGCGCGCCTACGATAATCCCGACGAGTATGTTGTTCATACGGGCACTATACAACGCAGAAAGACCGGGCAAAGCGGATAGAGTGGAAACAAAAAACCGCCCCGAATGGGGCGGTTTTTTGTTTTAGGTTATTGCGTAACCGTAGGCTTCGGGTAGTCCGCTGCGCACAAAATCTTGTCGATCATGTAGCGCGTAAGGATACCCACATAACCCGTCGGCTGTGTAAGACCCCACGGTGTGAGGATCTCTTCAGCGTTTGCAGACTGGAAAGTCTGTACTGCGCCGAACGTCATAGGACCGAATACGCCTGATTCAGGAAGACCTGCACTCTGGTGTGCGTTAAGGAACGCCTGCAAGAGTTTGACCTGGTCAACGGGATTCGGACGGTTAAGTCCAAGGTTCGAGCTCAACAAACGACCGTTTTTACACATAAGTGCCAACTCGCTGGTCGAAGCGCCAAGCACTTCTCCCTGCGTAAAGCCTGCCTGCTCCTGCTCTGCAGTAGCAAACGCACCCAAGACCGATCCTGCCTGGAAGCCGGGAGCGCTGAAGTTGTTCACGATGCTGAATATTCCGCCCGCTCCGCCTGTAGGAGGAGTTGCGTCAGATTGCGGATTCGGTTCAGGATCCGGAGCGTTGTTGGTTTCATTGTTGTCGGTTGCAGAATCACAACCCGGGTCAGAACTCTCGCCGCCAAAGTCGGTGAATCCGTCTTCGTCGTTATCGAACCCGTCGTTACATGCTGCAACAACATTCACAGTGCGAGTTGATGTTGCGGTATTTCCTGCCGCATCACTTGCAACATAATCCATCGGGTACGTACCCAACGTTCCCGTGTCAACGGTACCAACAATCGAAACAGACACTGCGCCGTCTATTGCATCAACTGCGCTTGCGCCCGCCTCACTATACGTACCGTTTAACAAAACAGTTTGCGGATTCGAGCCGCTCAACGTAACGACCGGAGCGGTGTAATCGGGAATAACGAATATAGATGGTGAACCATTGCTACCGTTACCAGCGACATCTTGACCTGCAGCTGCATTCATCGATATCTCGGTGCTTCCATCAACCGATGGAGAGACATTGAAGGTATAGGTTGTGCCTGAACCTGAAACGGTCACCAAAGTTGCTGCAGGAGTGACTGAAAGGTCGGAAGAATCTACCCCAGTTACAGATTCGTCAAACACCGCAGTTATTACAATCGGAGATGCGTTCGTTGTATTCAGAGAAAGAACAGCAGAAGACAAAGTCACTGAAGGCTGAACAGTGTCTACTGTGAAGTTTCTCGAAGCTGTTGCTGAAACGTTTGTCGCACCGTCCGTAGCACGAACATCGAAGGTGTGTAAGCCGTCTCCAAGTAAAGCAGTTATAAACGGCGATATACATGAAGCAAAGCTACCAAGGTCAACCCGGCATTCCGCCGCTACAGGGCTCGAAAGCGCGTCGGTTGCAGTAAATCCGAATGTTGGGGTGTTGTTATTTATGAACGAGCCTTCCGTTGGGCCGGACGTAATAGATACGTTCGGGGCGGTAGCGTCATAGACACCTGAAGCTGTTCCTGAAGCAGTATTGCCGTTACCCGCTGCATCGGTTGCGCCAGAAGCGTTTACCTGAACGCTTACCGTTCCCTCAGCAGAAGGGTTCACATCAACTGCATACGTAGAACCCGTTCCTGATAGGGAAAAACTACCACCAATGACTACGAGATCAGACGCATCGAAGCCTGTGACTGATTCACTAAAGACAACCTGAAACTGCACTGGCGAAGCGTTTGTCGGATTCGAACTCAGGAGTGATGCCGTTGCGGTCGGTGCTACCGTATCGATTGTAAAGCTTGAAACCGCGAGCGGAATCGAAGCGTTTCCTACTGCATCAGTAACGGTGATGGTGCAGGTACCGTACGTACCATCAGCAAGCGCATTAAAGTTAATGATGTTGTTGACCGGGAATGCGGTCGGAGTAACACTTGAACAACCACCACCATAGGTAATCGTTCCAGTCTCAGTCGTCGAGAAGTTGTAGCTTGGTGTGTTGTCATTTGTCGGGGTCGTAACCGCTGCCACTTCAGCAAGTACGGGTGCTGTTACATCATAAGTAACCTGATTGTCAGTTGCCGTAGAAGCTGTGTTCAAGTTCCCTGCTGCATCGCTTGCGACACCTGCGTTCAACGACGCAATAACTGTCCCGCTTCCCGTCATACCGGAAACTGCGACGTTATAGGTCGTTCCGCTACCGGTGACAGTACCGGTCGTAGCACCGGCAGTACCGGAAAGTGAAACGTCACCGGTTACAAAGTTCGAAACTGATTCGCTGAATACAACAGTGAAGTTAATCGGCGAGGCGTTCGTCGGATCAACCTGCGCAATTGCCTGGTTGATCGTGACGGTCGGAGCAATCGTATCGGCAAAAGGACGAACGGCAATAGTGTTCGCAACCCAATCAACACTGGCAGTGTCAAAAATTCCAGGGTTTTCACTCGTTGCGTTAAGCTGACGATAAGCAGAGGCAACCTGAGCATGCGTACCTGAGCCGCCACTTGCAGTAGTCAATCCTCCTGAGTAACTCGATGGGTAGCTTGATACAGAAACGCCTTCACTTCCTGAATATGCAATCCAAAGTGTATCAGCCGAACTCCAAGAAGGTGTAAGCGACGGAGGATTAGGATCGACTGCGTCTGCTTCAGTAGCAGAACCTACGCTAATTCCTGAAGCGATGCTTCCGTACCATTCTGATGCGAGAACTCTGTAAACCTGTGCGGCAGCTCTTTCATTTGTGGAAGTTATAAAGTTGACAGTAGTACCGCCTTCAGATCCAGTCGCGACTTTTGCATACGCTGAACCCCGCACATCACCGTCATGAGACTCTGTGAAAAGTAAAGTCCATCCGCCAGGAGTGGTAACAGTAGAATCGTCTATGTTTGTGAACAAAACCAAAAGTAGGTCTCCAGCGGCAACTGTCGCTGGCATAGCTACGTTGTGGTCGTTAGAGCTACCGCTGCTGAAAGTCGTTAGAGCTACCGCTGCTGAAAGACGACTGCGTAACCGAAGCAACGTTCGGAAAAGCAGCGTTCGCCGTCTGCGGAATCGCAACGGCTACGGAAAGTACTAAAAGGGCCGCGATGGTCAGGAGGGATGTTCCCTGGCGGAGCCATGCGGGTGCGAACGAATTAAGCATATGTTGACTAAATGTTATTAATTTTTAGATCCAAACCAAGTGGTCACGCAGGCAGTTTTCCCACCATACGGACTCTATGTTGTACTCCTCCACTGCCCTCTGGTGCAAGTATTCAGAAATATTCAAAATAAATGCTTCGGAGGAGAAGAAAAGACATGTGGTGTAATACATATAGTTCATTCCAAAGCCCCGCGTAGAGCCTAGATTCCATAAAGGACATGTCTTTTAAGTCACAATAGCTTTGTTTTAGAACACATTTTTCGATTTATCGAAACACCACACTTTTTATAAAAAGCAAGGTTTGGCACGGACGGAAAACGGGCTAAACGTGCTACTATCGTCAAAATGAACGACAAATTCCTCAAGCCCTACGACTCCAAAGCAACCGAGGGCGAGGTGTATACACGCTGGGAAAAGTCGGGCTACTTTAATCCGGATAAACTCCCCGGGAACCGCACGGAATCCTTTACCATCGTCCTCCCCCCTCCGAACGTTACCGGCATCCTCCACCTCGGGCACGCGTACGAAAATTCGCTTCAAGACTCCATTACTCGTTTTCAAAGAATGCGCGGAAAGGCTGCACTGTGGGTTCCCGGTACTGATTCGGCAGCAATAGCAACCCAGGCACGCGTTGAGAAAGACATTCAGAAAGCGGAAGGAAAATCCCGACATGACCTAGGTCGCGAGGAGCTTGTGAAGCGCGTATCCGCGTTTGCAAAAGGAAGCGAGAATAGCATTCTTTCACAAGTGCGCAGAATGGGTTCGTCGTTAGACTGGAGTCGGTATGCGTATACGATGGATGATGCCCGCGTGAATGCGGTCACAACGGCATTTGTTCGTATGTATGAAGCGGGACTCATTTATCGCGGACACCGTATCGTAAATTGGGATACCAAAGGTCAGACGACTATTTCTGACGACGAAATTATCTACAAAGAAGAGAAATCAAAGTTTTATTACTTCAAGTACGGCCCGTTCACGATAGGTACGGCGCGCCCGGAGACAAAATTCGGCGATAAATACGTCGTTATCCATCCGGATGACGCGCGCTACAAGGAATACGCGCACGGAGAGAAACTGACTCTTGAGTGGATTAACGGACCCATTGAAGCAACGATTATCAAAGATACCGCTACCGATCCCGAGTTCGGCTCCGGTGTAATGACCATAACACCGTGGCATTCCGTCGTAGACTTTGAGATTGCCGAACGACACAAACTGGATAAGGAACAGATTATAGATACCTACGGGAAACTTCTGCCGATTGCCGGAGAGTTCGCGGGAATGAAAATAACGGATGCACGAGAGAAAATCGTCGAGAAGTTAAAGGAAAAAGGGCTCCTAGTATCCGTGGAAGAAAATTATGTCCACAATATTGCAACGGCGGAAAGAACGGGTGCTACTGTTGAACCGCAAATTCTTGAACAGTGGTTTATTGGCGTCGATAAACCGTTTGTAATCCCCCATTCAGAAATCCCGGGCATTACATCAGGAACTGAGACAACACTGAAAGAAATTATGAAGACCGCAGTTGAAAGCGGGGCGGTCGCAATGCCACAGGATGGATTTAGAAATTCATACTTTCATTGGATAAATAACTTGCACGATTGGTGCATTTCTCGGCAAATTTGGTTCGGACATAGAATTCCCGTTT
>CAZMOI010000004.1:0-6745 GCA_964568025.1 uncultured Candidatus Saccharibacteria bacterium | reverse complement strand
CGCGGAAGCGAAATTTACTGCGGGGTACGCGCGCCCGAAGGCGACGGTTGGACTCAAGATGCGGACGTCTTGGACACCTGGTTTTCTTCTGCGCTGTGGACTTTCTCAACCTTGGGTTGGCCCGAGAAAACAAAAGATCTCGCAACGTTCCATCCCACATCATTTATGTCGCCTGCGTACGAAATACTTTTCCTCTGGATTTCCCGCATGGTGCTTATGAGCGGTTTTCATTTGGGCCAGGTGCCGTTTACCACCGTCATGATTCACGGCTTGGTACGCGACAAACAAGGAAGAAAATTCAGCAAATCATTGGGGAACGGGATAGATCCGATCGAAATAATCGAAAAGTACGGCGCCGACGCTTTACGCATGGGACTTATGGTCGGAACTGCTGTGGGCAACGATGTAAAATTTGATGAAAGTAAAATAAAAGGATACAGGAATTTTGCAAACAAAATCTGGAACATAACCCGCTTTATCCTGACCTACGCCGAAGAAGCGGACTTGCCGGCACCGCTTGTGCCGGCAGACAAAGCGCTTTTGGAAGAAATGCGCGTTCTTACGAAAGAGATCACTGAGGATTTTGAGGCATATCGTGTCCACCTCCTGACTGAGAAGCTGTACCATTATCTGTGGCACAGACTCGCCGACGAAATTATCGAGGAGTCCAAACCCATCCTTTCCGGCGCAGATGAATCGGCAAAAGCTTCGCGCACTCGCGCACTCTACGAAATTTTAAGCACGTCCCTCAAACTCTTGCACCCGTTCATGCCGTTTGTAACGGAAGAAAACCGGGACAACCTTCCGAAAAAAGACGCTGACCTCCTGATGATCGCGTCCTGGCCGGCATAGTGCCGATTTTTTCACGGTACTATTATAGGAATGGATGTCGGCGGTTTTAATATTGGCGCCGGTTTAATTGCGCTTGCAGCGGGGTTTATTCCCGCTCTTATTTGGCTCGTATTCTGGCTGTTTGAAGACAGGCGCAGACCCGAACCGCGCCACATGATTATCCGCACCTTCCTGTTAGGCATGCTTGCCGTGCCTATTGTGCTTCCCCTCGAGAAGCTTGCGGTCGACGCCGGCATTCCCGTCTCGTTTCAACTTTTTTTCATCTGGTCGTTTATTGAAGAGGCGGTCAAGATGGGTCTCGCGCTCGCCTTCGTATTGCGAAGCCCTGCGGTTGATGAACCGATAGACCTTCCGATTTATATGATTTCAATCGCGCTCGGATTTGCCGCGCTTGAAAACACACTCTTCCTCTTGGCGCCAATAACCGACGGAAAGCTCCTTGAATCAATAGTTACGGGTAACTTGCGCTTCATCGGTGCATCTCTGATTCATGTGCTCTCTTCCGCGGTAATCGGCGGGGCGCTTGCATTCGCCTACTACCGCGACACGTGGGATAAAATATGGTTCGGCGCGGTCGGACTTATCCTCGCGGTTTCATTGCATGCCGTTTTCAACCTGCTTATAATCACTACAGGTGCCGCAAACATCCTTACGGTATTCCTGGGCGTCTGGGTCGGCATCATCTTTCTTTTGCTTACACTCGAACGCGTAAAAGCACTCCGCCGACCTGCATGGTGGGAAAAAGCATTTATAAAAAAATAACTAACGAAACCTATGGCTAAAAAACCTTCATTCTTCGACAGACTGACCGGCAACAACTTCGAGAGTGACTTCGACTCGTTCGATGAGGGAGAGGAGGTGAAGCCAGCGCCAAACCGCCAACAGTCTCCGCAACAACTCTCTGTAGCCCCGTCAGAAGACGCCGCAGCTGCCCAGCTTACCGTTGACGTATATCAAAGCGATTCTGAAATAGTTATACGCGCGCTGGTCGCAGGAGTGCGCCCTGAAGATTTGGATATTTCAATAACGCGCGACATGGTTACCATTAAGGGTAAGCGCGTCGAACAGAAAGACATCCAGGGCGAGAATTATGTATATCAGGAACTTTACTGGGGCGCGTTTGCCCGCACCGTTGTCCTTCCTGCTGAAATAGACGTAGACATGGCGGAAGCTTCTGAAAAGCACGGACTTCTTTCAATCCGTCTTCCAAAGATAAACAAAGATCGCCAGACCAAACTTAAAGTCCGCGGTTAATAGACTGGACTTCAGTCCATCCGGTGCGTCTTGGCGCGCGAAACGGTCTGGGTGACGTCCAAATACCCTCTCGTACTATCTCCAGGCCGGTAGGTGCACCCGGGCGTTTTTCGGGGTCGGCGAGGGGTAGGATACTCATAGGAAAGCGCAATGGAATTTGCAATCCTTCAAGGTACAAACCTGAATCTGGTCCGCTCATCACTAACTTTTCGAAACGACCGCTCGCGGTAAGTCCCCCTTCCTCTTCCTCAACGACTTCAAGCAGAGTGTTTTTCCGGGTCTTGGAAGCGCCGTCAATAATGCCCTCGATATAGAGCTTTGCTCGACCGTAAAGCGGGTTTGGGCAATAACTCTCTCTCATGGAGAGTTACTTTATCCTACGACCGACAAGCCGTCAAAATCAGTTTTTCGTACTTCTGTATAGAGCGGATTTTTTACAAGCGCAGGCACACCGTCCCGTTCAATGACGTAGTAGGCGAACCCCCGCATCTTTCTGACCGGCTCATAGTCGGCATGTCCCGGCATGGCAACAGGGTTCTCCTCATCAAAATTTACGGGGCTGTCGTCTGCCGTAACAAGATATGTTTTTGCGGTATTAACTACCAAATGCCCGTATTCGGGAGGCATGTATATATGATCCCCCGCTTTTACCTGTATTGTCTTAAACTCTTCAATAACATCGTCGAGCGGTTTCCCGTCCGGTCCATGCGCACGCTTTTGAAGAAGTGCTATTCCGTCGCCCAAAATGACCCAGTAGTTTTCATCAAGTGCGCCTACGTGGTAGTGCCCATATGTTTTTATGTATTCGCCTGCGATGGTACCCGGTTCCCATACGGTAATGTTGCGCTGGTCCTTGCCTCCGCGAATCATGTAGTAGTGCACCGCAGGACCCGGGGCTGATGGGTCCATTAACACCTCCTGCATCTTTTCATGCGGGCGTGAAGCGTAATGCTTGTCAGTAAATCTAAAATCCATAGCAGTCAGAAATGGTACCACAAGGTCGGTCTAGAGGTTTCGGTCAAAAAACGGCAGGTACTGCTCTTCCCAGTGAGGCGAAACGGTGTGTCCGCCGGCGCTATGCGTGACAAACTCGATTGTCGGCTTTCTACCCTGCCTTTCAAGAATTTGATTTGCAGATTTTACCGCTCTTCTTTGTTTCTCGGGTGCCGACCACCAGTCAGCTTGATCCACCGATACAAGTAAGGGCGGCACTCGGGGGTGCGCGAGCATATACTTGAAACCGAAAGGTAGACGGCCAGGAACCATAACGTCTCCGAGAAAGTCCGGAGTAAACCATTGCGAGCGGGTAGATCCCATGAACGCAGAAGGTTCGCCTGATCCGTTTTTAAGTCCTCCGGCAGCGCCCTTTCCTGACGCAACCGAACACGCCGCTTTAAACGGATGGTCGTGCGTAAGCAAGAGATGCTCTGCCTTAGCAAGGCGCGAGAACGCCATGACACCCATCCTGTCGGGGGCAATAAGTGGATCCTCGCTTGCGGCAAGTGCCACATTCAATATGCCCCAACCGCCCATAGAAAGGGCGCGGGGGGAATTTCTTTTTCCCATCAACTCAGGATAGAGCACATATGCACCTTCGGTATCCTCAGCCTCTCTATCGGGAACGATGTCGTTGTAGCAGAACGTAACGGCTGCATACTCGTGAACGGCACCGTCAACAACGCGTGGAGCAATAATGCGCTCCATGTCGAACTGGTTTCGTTTCCATCCGCGATGTTCCTCGCGAAAATCAACCTTGTAGCGTGGAAAGTTCGTATTGTATACGGTGTCTAAGTTCTCGATTGTCGCGGCATCAGTCGTAACAGAGTGGTTACCCCAAAAATTTGGCGACACTATTGTCTTGAAAGGTCCTTGGCGGGAAGACGCCTGTATCAGTACAGGAACATGAATTGAATTGCCAGCGCGTGAAAGGGTGACGAGCAGTTGGCGACGAAAGCCTTTCTCTTCGCCGGTTTTCGGATCAATAATTAGTCCCTCTTCAAGGAGGTCAAGACGTCTTTCGGGCGGGTCTTCCGGCATGATGCCGTAAACCCTGTTAATGAAAAACTCACGCGCTTCGCTCATGAGCGTTGCCGAATCGTTGTATCTGCGGGCAGGACCGAAACGACCGATATTGGCTTCAAGGGAGCTCATGTATCTAGTAGCCAGTATATAGCGTTTGCGGGACTTTGTGCTTGGGGTGAGAGTCGAACTCACGACCCCTCCCTCTTCAGGGGAGTGCTCTAACCAACTGAGCTACCCAAGCGAACGAGAAGGAAAATAAGAAGCTTGCTTACTTATTTTCTTCGAGAGAGCTTGGGCAAGCTTGGCTTACCCAAGCAGACTTACCCAAGCGTTTGGCTATTCTAGCCGAAATTAGTTCTTTTTTCTACTGTGCCTTACCGCCCAGATACTTATCTATAAGCTCCTGGAGGTTAAAACTGCCGGTCGTTTTTTCGAGGTCAGTAAGTGCCTGGGTGATTTGTGAGGGCTGACCCTGGGCTTGTTCGTACGCTTTTAAAATAGGCTCAAGGTACGGTTGAAGCCAAAGCCACGTGAGATACGGAAGCACAACAAGAATCACAACCATCCAGACAAAGTGCAATACCCCGCCGACAAAGGCGTCACGTCGCATTGCCTTAAGCATGCGGTTATTTTCTTTAACCATTGCGTAAAGCTCGTTTGCTTTGTCTTCCGTGAATGGTGCAGACATAACAAGCATTATAGGCGAGATATGTTAGAGTCTGTTGAATTGCCCCCATAGCTCAATGGATAGAGCAACTCCGTCCTAAGGAGAAGATGTTGGTTCGATTCCTGCTGGGGGCACAAAAAAACCGCCCTTTCGGGCGATTTTTGATTATCCGGCAATACCTAGAAGTTCAGCAAGCTTTTCACGGTCAAAACCAATGACCACGTCCTCACCAATCACGATGACGGGGACACCCATCTGGTTCGTTATTTCAAACATTTCCTGACGGCGCTCAAGGTCCTTGGAAACATCATAGTTGGTGTATTCGATACCGTTTGCCGTAAAGTATTCCTTTGCCATCTGGCAGAAATGGCATGTCGGGGTCGAGTAAATCGCTACAGTTTTTTGCTGTGTGGTCGTCATAGACAGGAAAGTATACCCCACCCTCTCGCAATCCTCAAATTTTCCTAGTACACTTCTTCAATTGCGGAATTAGTTTAGTGGCAGAACTGGTGCTTCCCAAGCATCGGGCGGGGGTTCGATTCCCCCATTCCGCACAAACATAGTTTAGTGGACACATGGCAAACTGCTTTGCAATGTGTCCGATGCCGAGAATACGGCAATCGCCGTTGTGAGCAAGGCGAACAGGCGATAGGAGGGACAAATGACTGCTTCCCAAGCAGTAGGCAGGGTTTCGATTACCCTATCCCGCACATTGTCCCTGTACCGATGAATCCGGGTCCCACCCCGAATTCATTTCCCAAGCACTGGCGGGGCGCGTTTCGCAGAGGTATATACTGGTATCAATGGATTCGGCGTCTGAAAAATTTGTCCCGTTCACTGGACAGGTTGCGCGCGACCACGTAGATGGTCGCCACGTCTACGTGCTATTCGACCCGGAAATTAAAAAGGGCGACAGAGCATTTGATGTCGGTTGGTATGATCTGGCGAAATCTCCTGCGGCAGAAAGAAAAGCGTTACGCTCAGGAGCAGAGGTGCGAGGAAAAGCGGAAATTTCGCATTCGAATCTTGCAGTGATTCAAACGCTTGAGAAGATCCCTCGCCGGAGAGTTATTGATGTAGTTCGGTCTCTTTTTGGTCGGGGCTCGGAAGATCAAACCTAGACGTAACTTTCAATTCGCTCCTCACTGAACACGAGAGCAGTCCTACCAGCGCATCCAACCGAATAGAACATCCCAAAGACTCTTTTTCTCCTCCCCACTTTCCGCTTCTTTTGTTGGATCTGTTACAAGAACTATCTGTTCCTCCCCGGGCTTTCCTAACTCGTACCGTTTTCTCACCTCCTCCTCTATACCCCGGGGGGTATTGAGCTTTTCGAGAGACTCTTCGACGTTCCCTTTTCGTTCATACAATTCGTCGACATTTTTAGCTGCGGTTTTGTGCATCGCTTCGGCCTCTTGCCCCTTAGAGTAGACCCTCCATGTAGAGCTTCCGACGACGACCAAAAACCCAAGAAGTCCGAGTAGAAAGATCCAAATCAGAACCCGAAAAAAGAGCCGTTTCCATTGAAGCGGGGTCATACACAATGTATAATAACGCGGTGGCTCGCTTTGCGACCACACTTTTATTTTCAGCTGTGGTGTACCACAGGAAAAATATAGGCGCACATGCTTTTCGATAAAAAGACGAAAGGGATCATCAAGGGCGTGTGGACCGTACTTGCGGTTCTCCTCATCCTCTCGATGGTAGTCCTCTACTTCCCGGTCTGGGGAGTGTAATTAGACTAGTTAGAGTCCGGTTTTACCATTTTCAAAAACACCTCCTGCGGGATGTGCATTTTCTTGTGCTCCCCTCGGCGTTCCTTTCCTTTCTTTTGTTTTTCCAAAAGCTTCTTCTTACGCGACACGTCACCGCCGTAGAGGTATCCCGTCACGTCCTTACGCATAGCTGAAATAGATTCAGACGCGATAATGCGTCCGCCTGCCTTAGCCT
>CAZMOI010000003.1:29729-30854 GCA_964568025.1 uncultured Candidatus Saccharibacteria bacterium | reverse complement strand
CTCATAATGTTCGGGCTCCAAGGGCGCGGTATGCGTGCGATCCCGGGCGGAGCGTTGGTAGTGCGTCCGTGCCACGTTCATCAGGATGGTTAACGCCCACGATCGGAAGTTTCCGGTCTTTCTGTCAAACCGCGGACCAAAACGATAAATGCGAATGAACGCCTCCTGAACCACATCCTCCGCATGGTCCCGACTACGAACCACCATACTTGCACGGGACAAAAATTGTTTCTGATACCGGTCAACTAAGACGCCAAACGCACCCGGGTCTTTAAATGAAAGCGCCAAAACATCCTCGTCAGAAAGCGAGGCATAATCGTGTGCCATCCCTATACTAAAGCCGAAAGAAGGGGTTTGAGCAATACGGAGGCTTAGCATATACTTATCTTCGGCGCTCAGGCGCCACTATTCATACTTACGAACACATATATAGGTTTCAGTTATGTCAGTACTTTCATATAACGATATCGTTCAAAAAAAGGTCATCACTATGGACGGTCAGCCGTACGAGGTCTTGTCTTCGCATGTCTTTCGCATGCAACAGAGAAAGCCGGTGAACCAGACCAAACTTCGAAACCTGAAGACCGGTAAAGTTACGGAGTACTCATTTCACCAAAACGAAACGGCACAGGAGGCGGATATTGAATTTGAAGACATTACCTACCTCTACAACAACCGCGGAGAGTACTGGTTTTGCGAAAAAGGAAATCCAAAAAATAGATTTAAGCTCGACGAAGAACTTATCGGAGAAAAGGGCCAGTTCCTAAAAGAGAACTCCGAAGTCGAGGCTATGCGCTTTGAAGGCGAAGTTATCGGACTTCAACTCCCCATCAAAATGGATCTTGTTGTGACCGAAGCCGCTCCTGCAATCAAAGGAAATACCGTGCAGGGTGGAACAAAGCAAGTAACGGTTGAAACCGGCGCGACACTTAACGTACCGATGTTCATCAACGAAGGCGACGTTATTCGCATCAATACGGAAAACGCCGAGTATGTTGAGAGGGTAAGCAAGCAATAGGAGTAAACTGCTTTACTCCTATTGCTTTACGAACCGGTCGGAACGATGTTTTACGTCTCGTAAAACCGTGAGGTGGGGTCGCGGAAATTTCCGAACGAAGGTAAGGA
>CAZMOI010000003.1:28676-29719 GCA_964568025.1 uncultured Candidatus Saccharibacteria bacterium | reverse complement strand
CCGTGACTGAGCAAGCAATAGGAGCAAAATATCTGTGACTGAAAAGAAGCAGCTATTTTGCGGAGCGCGCTTTGAGGGACGCGCGTAATTCTTCTTCTTTCACGCTCAAAGCGTCGAGGCGCACCAGAATCGGAAAAAGCTTTTCTTCTCTTTCGTCTGGCGCGAGCTTCGGATCCAAGATAATCTCTGCCGCATCTCCCTGGAGAAAATACCGCGTCATATTCAATCTATTTAAAACAGAACCTGGATCTCCCGAAGGAGGCAACTCGGGCAACGTCCCGCCCTCAGCGATATAAAACTGTTGAAAGAGCCGGTCCATGCCCGTCCCTTTTCGTTTTGATGGGTGGGGGTCGTGTATTGTGGCCCCGCCGAATGCCTCATCGCCCCCGATAAGGGAAAGCCTTAGAGCTGCAAATTCTGCTTTACGCCGTGCTTTTATCAGATGCGTACGACCGGTAGCAATAGCTGCCTGAAGTTTTTCTATGCGGGTCGCCTCCGCCATATTTAGCGGGCGATGTACGGAAGAAGCGCCATGAAGCGCGCAAGCTTGATAGCTTTGTCTATTTTTCTCTGATGACTCGCAGGAACGTTCGACTTCTTACCTTTCACAATGCGAGCGTGTGCATTCAAAAAACCTTTAAGGTACGCGACATTTTTATAGTCGACGTATGCGGGCAAGACGGGCATGGTATTTGTATTGTTCATATATTTTTCAAATCAATTAAAACGGAATATCGTCAGGGCTGATCTCGTCGGCAGGATACGCGATATCCTCCTCTTTGTCACTCCCCTTGCCTTTCGGCGCAGTGTCATCGCCTCGAGAGCCACCTCCGCCCTGACCCATACCGCCGGGCCCGAACTGGAAATTCTCTACGACGATTTCTGTACGATACTTTTTATCCCCGCTTGTCTTGTCTTCCCATGAGCGAGTTTGGATACGTCCCTCGATAAACACCGGGCGACCCTTCTTCAAGTACTGTCCTATGACTTCAGCCTGCCTGCCGAACGCAACAATGTTGTGATACTCGACTGCTTCCTGCTTC
>CAZMOI010000003.1:22602-28633 GCA_964568025.1 uncultured Candidatus Saccharibacteria bacterium | reverse complement strand
AAAGAAGCGACTTGCTGACCTGAGGGCAACGCGCGCATTTCCGGATCCCGGGTAAGGTTGCCGTACACGAATGCCTTATTCAGGTACATAGTTATTCAGACTTTGCGTCTTCAGTTGCGATAGATTGAAGTGCTTCGTCGAGAGCCGATTCCGACATTTCACCGCTTTTTTCTGCGTCGCGCTTAGGCTTATCGATAGAGCCTGTAGGGGCAGGGATAACCGCGCCGGAAAGTGCCGCTGCGACCGCGTCGCGGTCAGTCGACACAACGAGGTAGCGAAGGATGTTCTGGTTGGCGTCAAGCAACGTCTTTATGCCGTCAATTGCGTCACGAGATGTCTCAAACGCTACCCAACCGAAATAGGCGGAGTCGTACGTAGAGCGTTTGGAGTTAATACGACGGGACAACGGATATGCAAGCTGAACCTTTGAAGGAGAGCGGTCACCGACAAAATCAGCGCCTGCGCCCTTAAGAGCCTCCATAAGAGCGGAAGCCTCCTTTGCTACTTCGTCCTCCGACAGGGTCGGAAGAAGGTGATATCCGATTTCATAGACTCCCGTGCGAGCCTCGTCACCGCCGGTATCAACGATACCCGCTTCGTCCAAGTCAACCATTGTCTCGTTTTCTTGCATGTCGGATGAGGGTACCACAGCGCGGATTTCCTTGCAATTGCCTCGTATTTTGGACGAAACGCCCTCTCAGATAACCCCCTGATGAACTCCCGGTTTTGGAATTTCGGGATCAGGAGTCGCCTCAAATTGTATGAAAAGTTCGTAGTACCCCTTAAAAACGTAGCCGAGGGTCCCCCGGGGCACTAGGCCCCCTACCGTATAACGTCGTGCCTCTCTCAGTATAGAAGAAGCCTCTTCGGCTGAAACAATGTCGCGGTGTTGGTCGAGAAAGTCTTGAACGGTTTCGAGTGAAGCCATACTTAAGACTCACTATAGTCCCGTCATTCTCCACGTCAAGAAAGTCTAAATACCCTCTGTGCGTTTGCGACTAACGCACGTTCCATATGGGGCACGTCGGACCCCTTTATACGTGCTAATGCCTCAACAATATATTTCACGTAGACGGGCTCGTTCCGTTTACCCCGGAACGGTACCGGCGAAGCATACGGGGAGTCGGTTTCAGTCATAAGCATGTTGGTCGGGGCAAACTGTATAACCTCGTCGTATTCCCTTGCGAACGTCACTACTCCTGTAAACGAGGTGGTAAAGCCGATGTCGTAAAACCGTCGCGCGACATCGACGTTTCCGACAAAAAAGTGCACATTTCCGCGAAGCTTCTCCCCCACCCGTTTAAACTCGCTCTCCAAACGCGTTGCCATTTCTTCGTACGCATCTACCGTCCCCTTTTTGGGCCGACAGTGAATCATCATCGGCAAATCGTTATCGATAGCAAACTGCATTTGTTTTTCAAACTCATTCCACTGACGTTTCTTCTCTTCCGTCGCGTCCCCTTCCAGGCGGAAATAATCTACTCCGCACTCACCTACTCCCACCGTTTTTGGATGTTTTGCCAACTCTTGATAGTCAGACACAGAAAATGTTTCGCTGACCGTATCCGTCGGATGAAGGCCTATGGTTGCGTAAAAGCCTTCGTGCGTCTCCGCAAACGCGACCGCTTCTTTTGAGGTTACATAGTCAACGCCGACCGTAATCGTGTGAACTGCTTCCTCCTTCATTCGCACCAACACCTCTTCAAGGTCCTGGTCGTAGTCTTTAAACGTTACGTGCGAATGAATGTCGAAATACTGCGGGGTCATGTGAGGCGCGGGAAAAGGTTTTCCGGTTTTTTGTTTGTGCGTACCGCCTCAAGAATTTTCTCACTGGTCTCGGGCATAAAGGGTTCAAGATGGACCGCAAGCCAGGAAACTTGTCGGACCAGACGTTGAATATCGGCTATCCCTTGATTTTTTTCTTCTGTGTTTTCACTTTTCACTTTCTTAAACGGTTGGGTGCGTTGAATATATTCGTCTTCCTCAGAAATAACCCCAAGTAAAACTCCAAGCGCTGCATTAAAATCAAACAGGGTTAGAGCGCCATCTACCGATAAGGAGTGTTTTCTATCACTTACACCCACGGAGGTTGCTACGTACTCTTCCGAAAGTTTCATTACCCGCGCAACGAAGTTGCCTATTCCGTTTACTAGGTCGGCTGTATACCATTCATCGAGTCTTTCCCACGTAACATCAGAATCTTCAGTCGGGTGGACGTGACGAAGTAACAAGTACCTCGTAGCATCCTTGCCGTATTTCTTAACTAAATCATACGGGCTGATGACGTTCCCCAACGACTTGGACATTTTCTGCCCGCCGGAATTTATAAACCCGTGATAAAACACGCGGTCCGTGTGTTTTATTCCCGCGGACATAAGCATCGCCTGCCACATGATTGATTGAAATCGCACCTGATCTTTGCCGGCCGTCTGTAGTGTTTCCCCTTCCGTCCAGAACTTTTTAAAATTACCCTCTGAATCCTCCGGCCAACCGAGGGTCGAAATATAGTTGGTAAGCGCGTCAAACCACACGTACATGACCTGTGTATTGTCTCCTGGGACAGGCACACCCCAGTTCGACCAATGGTCGGCGGAGTCCGATTTTTTCTGCCGCGAAATACTCACGTCCTCGAGGCCATTTTTAACGAAATTTAGGGCTTCCTGGCGTCTCCATTCAGGAACGACAACTTCAGAGCGACTCAAATAATCTTCCAACTTGCTTTGGTAGCTGGAGAGGCGAAAGAAATAATTCTCCTCAGTAATCTCTCTCGGTTCGAGGTTGGAGTGGATGGTGCATCGACCGTTTTCCAGTTCCCGTTCAGTTTTAAACGCCTCGCACCCGACACAATATAATCCCGTGTATGATTTTTTATAAATATCTCCTTTTGCTTCGCATCTTTTCCACATCTCCTGCGCTGCCGCAATGTGATGAGTCTCCGTCGTACGGATGAACTTTAAGTCACTGACGAGACCAAGAAGCGTTTTTAGTTTTTTAAACTCATTCGCATAATGGTCGACGTATTCTTGTATCGGAGTGTTTGCTTTCTGCGCCGCTTCGTATATTTTTTGCGCATGTTCGTCGGTTCCTGTATTGAAAAAAACTTCTTCCCCTTGTGATTTCCAGAAACGTACCAGCGCGTCCGACTGCACCAGTTCAAGCGCAAACCCGATGTGCGGGTCCGAGTTCACGTACGGGAGCGTGGTGGTCAGGTACTTTGCCATTAGTTAGGCGCTTTTGTTTTTTCGACTTTTCTGGAAGTCGGAAATAAATTCCTGTACCGTTGCGGCAACAGGCACGGAAAGCAGAACGCCGAAAAAGCCCGCCAACTGTCCTCCTGCAATCATGGCGATGATAACCAAAAGCGGCGGGACTCCGACAACCTGCTTCACTACAAGCGGGTATATAAGGTTCGACTGCAACAGGTTAATGATGAGGAATCCTCCGGCAACCAATAGCGCAAGTTCAGGTCCGCCAGCTACCGCACCGATGAGCGTTGCGATCGCGCCCGAGATAATGGAACCGAACACCGGCACGATTTCTATCACCGCAGCAAAGATAGCGATAAGAAATGCGTAGGGGACCTGAAGAATAGAGAGCCACAGATACCCCAAGACGCCGATGATGAGAGATAGAATAATCTGTCCCTGCATCCAAAGACCTATTTTGTAGTGCGAGCGTTTCCACAAATCGAGTGCGTACTGCTGGTGTTTCATCGGAACGACGATGCGCAGGAAGTCGTCGACCCCCGTTTCCTGTACGGCGAAGTAGACGGACAAGACGATAATTAAGAGGAATGAAAACAACCCGCCGAAAATGCCGGTAAGTGCGCTGAATGCGCTCTCCCCCGTCGGCACCAAAAGATTTTGAAACTCAAGAAGAAGTGCGGCAATAGCGGACGAAGAAATAAGCGCGTCACCCTCAACCGGAAGCGCGGTTCCAAGGTCAAACGACCGCACAAGCTCTGGCAAGTGGAGCATGAACGCTCGTAATTCCGCGATCAAAGGCGGGAAGAAGAAGTATGCAATCGTAAAGAAAAGGAGGAAAACCAAGACGTAAATAGATGCGACCGAGAGCGGACGGTTAAGTTTCCGCTTCATAAACCACTGAATGCCCGGCTCCACTGCGGAAGCCAAAACGACCGCCGTAAGCAGGATAAGGACCAGGTCTTTGAGGTAGATAAGGAGCCAAGCCAATGCCGCAATAGCGACAGTGGCAAAAAGGGTTGCCGGAGTGAGGGTTATCGAAAAGTGGCCCTTCTCGTCCATTGGCTAATCCTAGCACAAGGGCATATTATTGACTGTTTTTTTAAGCGCGCGCATACTTCGTTCGTGGTAACAGAAACTCTCGATACTGTAAGCTTGCCCGCTCGGGTAGACACTCGGAGGTGGACTGAGGAAGAATGGGAGTACTATAGGAGACTAGGGCGAGCAATCCATACCCTACGAAAGAGCCGCGGGCTTACTCTAAAAGACGTAAGTCAGGAATCTGGAATTATATTTCAACAAATTCATAGATATGAAATCGGAGAGCGCGGCGTCACAGTGAGTCAGATATTAGACCTCTTGCATGCACTGGAAGCGCCTCCGGGACTTTTAATCCAAGACTGGGACCGCACGGAAGATGCGACTAACCCGATTACACAGCTACGAGGAAGGTCTTTGGACGGATTTATTGGGGGTCGTAGTAGATTTTTACGAACAAAACTCGGGTTAAAAACCACATCCTTAAAACCACACGGCTTAACAGACAGAGTGGTGCAACATCTTGAATTCGGAAAATCCAAAATAAAAATGCATCGCCTGAGCAAACTGGCAATTGCCTTGGAAACAACTCCCGACTATTTTCTTCGGGAAAAGAACTCAGTAGCTTAAGCCCTGGACGCGTCTACGACACGCTTGAGCGCTTCGGCTATAGGCAAGCGTTCCTGCTCGCCAGTGTCGCGATGACGGAGGGTCACCCCATCTTTCAATTCTGGCTTCTCCCCTAGTGTGTCGAAGTCGACTGTAATACAAAACGGTGTTCCGATTTCGTCCTGTCGGCGATATCGCTTTCCTATGTTTCCGTTGTCATCCCACGCTACCCAACCGAGATCTTTTTTAAACATACCGAAAATCTCACGCGCCTTGGTGACCAATTCGGGTTTATTTTTCAAAAGCGGCGATACACAAGCTTTATACGGCGCGACATGCGGAGGAAGCGCGAGATACACTCGTGTGTCTTCTTTGTCGGGGACTTCGCGATACACCGAGAGGAGGACTGTAAGAAACGCGCGGTCTATGGAAACGGTCGGTTCAAGCACGTGAGGAAGGAAGCGCTCTTTAGTTTCCTCATCAAGTATGCCTAAAGTCTGGCCTGAAAATTCCTGGTGGCGTGACAAGTCATAGTCTCCGCGATGTGCAAGCCCGGTAAGCTCTTTCGAACCGAAGGGGTATTCAAAATACAAGTCCACTGTTTTCTTGCTGTAGTGAGCACGTGCGGTGTCCGGGTGTTCGAACGGTTTCAGTTTTGAAACATCGACACCGATCGAGCCGAGCCACACCTTTTGCTCTTCGAGAAATGCGTCAAACAGCGGCTCCCACTTTTCTTTCGGATTAAAGAAATATTCAAACTCGAGTATTTCAAATTCCCGCATGCGGTAGGTAAAGTCGCGCGGAGTTATCTCGTTCCTGAACGCTTTGCCGAACTGTGCGATGCCAAACGGAAGTTTCGGAGAGAACGAATCGACGATGTTTTTGAAGTTAATGAAAATGTTTTGAGCTTCTTCAGGGCGAAGGTACGTAGTCGCTGCAGTATCCTCCACCGCACCCACTTTCGTCTCCAACATCATATTGAAACGACGAACGTCGGAAAGCGCGTTACCGTCGGGACTCGTAAGACCAAGCTCTTTTATTTTGGCGTCCATCTCCAAAACGGTAAGCTTCTCGGCATCAACACCGTTTTCTTCCAAAAGATGATCCGCCCGATAGCGCTTCTTGGTTTTTAGATCGTCGACAAGCGGGTCGATAAATTCACTCGTGTGCCCCGACGCCTC
>CAZMOI010000003.1:22279-22592 GCA_964568025.1 uncultured Candidatus Saccharibacteria bacterium | reverse complement strand
ATACTTTCGGGTGAAGCAGTATTGGGGAGTCTATGAGGTACATATTTTCACGATCACGCACGAATCGCGCGACCCACGAATCGCGGATGTTATTTTTCAAAAGCGTTCCTAGTGGGCCGTAGTCATATGTTCCCGCAAGGCCACCGTAGAGCTCGGACCCGGGGTAAATAAACCCGCGACGCTTCGCGAGCGAGACGATTTTATCCATGAGCGCGGGGTCGTTTTGCATCTGGTTGATTGTATATCCTTAAGGCGTAATTGCCACTAAGGCACGACGTTGCCCGTGCCTGGCGCGTCACTGGTGCGCAAACTG
>CAZMOI010000003.1:16448-22269 GCA_964568025.1 uncultured Candidatus Saccharibacteria bacterium | reverse complement strand
TGTCTTGAGAACGGTTAATGTCTACACGCGCAAACCGATCCGTCGCAGTAAATGTTTGTTCTTCAAGAATCGAGGGTCCGGTACCAATCTGTGAAATGGACGGTGTAAACGATACTTGGAACGACACAGAGCGCGACGTCGCGGAGGGCATGTCGCCGATATTCCAGGTAACCAGGCGGTCGGAAGCATTGTAGGAAATCCCCTGCGCTCCACCAACATACGTAGCGTATGAAGGGAGAATTGCGGAAACGCTGGCATTCGCAATTGCATTCCCGGGATTCGATATATCCCACGTTGCCACGTATGTTGTTTGCGAGGCGACTTTCGGTGGGTTGGGTCCGTTGAGTACAGCGATACTGTCTCGGAATCCCACATCGGATGAAACGAGCGCTTTAGCGGCTGCGGACGTTTGCAGAGATTCCGGAACATTTTCTTCCGATAGGCGGCTTGCCATCACCGTAACGGCAAGATCAATTTCCGGATTTGAGAACTGCCCCGCGCTCGTTGGAAGCGCGGCAAATGAAAATTCCTCTATCCCCGACTCTCCGGGCGCAATATCCGAAAGAAGCGGGTTTGAGGAGCGGTCCCACACAATTGATGAAGTGTTGGAATTGTAGAATCCCCGGGGCGAACGTACTTCAACACGATTGAGTATCTGGCCTTTTAACGACAACGTAATCGTTAAGCTCTGAATACGTACCGGCAAGTTGTTTACCCATTGAATCGAACCGTTAACCGCCTGACCGCGGGAGATTGCCTGCACCGCGGAACGGTTACCGTTTAAGACAAGCTCGACCGTCACGAACGGTTTTGTAACCGTGAGCGACAAGTCCGACATAGCCAAGGGAGCCGCGATAACGTTTTCGCCTTCCGACTTTTTGGTTCCCGCAGAAAGATGCATAACCCGACTTTCCCCTTCTTCGCCGGTAAAAGTACCGGAAACGGTAACCTTTCTTTCCCCGCCCGGTTCGATGTCTCCCAAATCCCAAATGTCCTGACCTGCAAGCGGAGCAGGTGAAGATGAGTCAAACGAAAAACCCGGAGGATACGCGGCCTCAAGAAGCATACCCTTAAGCATCTCTGGTGAGTTTGATTTTACCGAGATGGTGAAGGACGTTTTTTGTCCCGAAACCGCTTCCGTAAGCGCGTCTATAGAAATAGTCGCGGGAGACTCATTGATACGAACTGTGTGCGACTCCTCGGAAAAGAACACGGCGTTTGAAGACGGAACGCGATACTCAACCGAGACTTTTACAGGTAAGTCATGCCCCTGAAGCCCGAACAGAACGGCACGTACGGTTCGGTTGATGCTCTTTCCCGGTTCCAGAGTTCCCAACGATTCGCGAAGGCGCGGAAGTTCCGTCGACACGTCGAGCGCTGAGCGTGTCCCCGGCGGGAATTCGACAATAAGGTCAGTCAACTCCATGGGAACCGCATTCTTGTTTGTCACGGCCACTTGGAGCGAGAGCGTCGAACCGGCTCCTATCTCAGAAGGGGCGGTAATCCGTATATCGACGTTCTTTGAAGAAACGGTGTTATTACCCCCAAAGAAGAGTGCGACGGCAATAAGAATAGCTCCGACAAAAAACACTGCGGAGCCCATAAAAACGAGTTCCAGAGGCTTCATTCCTTTTATACGTTTTTTCATTTCTGTTTCCGGTTTTACTTCCCATTTCCGCGGTGCATCCATTCCGCGCATCCGAAACTCCGTACGCTTTGGCTCTTCAGGCGCCAGGGGCGAATTAAGCTTTCTCTCCAGGCGGTCCAAAGCGCCATCGTCTGACATATGGAGATATCATAACAAAGAGAGAAGGGGTTTTAGGACGACAGCCCGCTTACGGAAATCCCCTCGTTAATAGCCTGCACGAGCGCGGGCCGCATAGCGCGAGCTGAAACAAGCGTGTCCGTGTCATATGCGCCCGACATAACCGAGGCAAAGGAGTGATGCGCTTCCACATACCCTAACGCCGAAAGCATCCGAAGAATTGCAACACACTCGGCATCTTTAAGGAGTGACTCGTTGTCGTACGGGAATGAAGCAAAAAAGCCCGAGAGGGTTTCAAAAAGATACGGATCGCTTCCTTCTCCACGAACAAATTGCCGAATAAAAGAAAGAACTCGTGACGCGCTTTCTCTCTGCGCTGACGAAACACCCGGGATGAAGTAAACGTTTTTTGTATGGAGTGCCCCGGTGACGCGCCATACGTCTCTCCCCCGGACCAGTGAGAACGCCCCCTGAGTTCCTGCCTGGAGATGGGATCGCAACTGCGAACGCTCTTCCCGCGCACTCGTGGCAAGCGCAGAAACTAATCCTAGAGCGTCCGTATATATAAGTACCCGGGCGCTTCCCTCTCCCGCGGAGTGGCGAGCAACAACGATACCCTGAACGACAACTTTACAGACTGTCCCAGACATATATACAAGGGCGGGCGGTGGCCCGCTCATTATCCTGCAAAAAAACCTGGTGCCGGCTGGTGCCGGCTTTTTTATGCGCGATGGACATCGAGTTTTAAATCAACCCCATCTATAGAAACCGTATGTGAGCCCTCACCCTCCTCAAAGCGAACTAGATTCGCAACTCGTGCCATCTTGCTCCAGTTTGTTTCAACAAATATTCGAGTTTCTTCAGTGCCGACAACAATCACCGCCTGATCTTTCGGTTCAAACCCGGCCTGTTTGCGTAAGTCTTGTACGAAACGAAGAAACTCACGTACATGTCCTTCCGCCTGCAATTCGGGAGTAATTGTCGTATCGAGTGTCAGCTCTTCTTCAAGTTTCGGGTCGACGGTGACGACTTTTACGTTTAACTCTTCGCGAATAAGGTCGAGGAGTTCGCTCTTTCCTTTCAGAAGTTCACTCTTTATGCTGACCCCTGAAAGGGGCTGCCGAACTTTTATATTTGCGCCAGAGCGTTTTTCGAGCCCTAGTGAAACAACGCGCCGAACCTCGCTCATTTCCGCAAGAAGTGCATCTGATGTCTTCGATACAAAAATACGTTCAAATAGGGTCGGCGTTGCCGAAGGCCACGTACATAGATGAACGCTCTCAGGATCAGAATCCGCTTTAACGGATGCGTACACGTCTTCCGCAATATACGGAGTAACGGGCGCCATGAGCTTTGAAAGCGTGAGAAGAACGTAACGCATAGTGGAAAGCGCACGAAGTTTATCTGCAACATCTTCGCCCTTAACGCGGTCACGGCTTCGGCGCACGTACCAGGTCGAAAAGTCTTCGACAAATTCGCGTACGGGTCTGGTACCACGAATCGCATCATAGGCGTCCAGGGCATCAGTCATTTCCCTACCGAGTTGTTTGAGGCGAGCCAAAATCCACCGATCTAACACGTGCGTACTTTCAGCGGACGGGGCGGGAGCCTCATCCTTATACAGTTCATAAAATGCGTTGGTGTTTCTCAAAATGTTGAGAACGCGAGAATGCACTTCTTTAACGTCGTCGTCACGGAACTGCAAATCTTCCGCCTGCATGACAACGGATGACATGAGGTAGAAGCGGAATGCGTCCGCACCATACGTATCAAAAAGAACATACGGGTCGGTGTAATTTTTCTTACTCTTAGAGAGTTTTTGACCGTCGGCTGCGTTTATCGTTCCCGTGGTTACCACATTCCTAAAGGGCGCTTTATTAAAGAGGTGTACGCCTATCGCGTGCATGTAGTAAAACCATGCGCGCGTTTGCCCTATATATTCCGAAACAAAATCACCCGTGGAGCGTTTCTTAAACTCCGATCCGTTTTCAAACGGGTAATGATATTCGGCAAACGGCATTGAGCCGGACTCGACCCAACAATCGACAACTTCCGGTATGCGCGTCAATTTCTCTCCCTTCTCGCCCACCAATTCTACGCAGTCAATATACGGTAAATGAAAGTCCAATTCGTATTTCTTATTTTGAGGCAACGGCACAAACTGTATTTCTTCAGGCTCAACATGGTTTGGAATAGGAAGAGGTCCTTGTTTTTCTAAATCGGCAAAGGTCATCCCTCTGGCAACAAACGTAAGGGCGCGTCCGGTGCCTGCGTGACCTACAAACAGAATATTCTTACCGGCATACTTTTTCTCTACGTCATAGAGGAATTCACCGCACCGCGCGACCACCTGCGCAAAGCTTTCTCCGTCAGGAAAATCTTTTTCAGGATGACGCGCGTAGTCCTTTTCGTAATGTTGTTTTTGGAGAGCAATCGGTTTTCCCTGAAAAGCCTCGGTTTCTTTCCACTCACTCAGACGTGCGTCTTCAATAACGCTTTCAGTCGGCACTCCCGCACTTTCTGCAAAAAGTTTTGCGGTTTCTTTTGCACGCAAAAACGGCGAGTGGATAATAAGATCGATTTTTGCTTTAAAGTTCTTGCCGGCGTTTTTTGTAGACTCTCTTCCTTCGGGGGTAAGTTTTGCGTGTATCTCAAGATTTTTGTCCCAGGTAAGAGCAACGTTATTCTCGGCCTGTCCGTGACGAACAAAAAAGTAACGGTTTCCTGATTTTTTCGTTCGTGCTTTCAACTCCTCAAGCGACCCGACGACAGTAACCCTACCCTCGCTATCTTTCCAAATCGGGAGCGGGCTTGCCCAGAAACGGTTGCGCGATATGGTCCAGTCAGGAGCACTTTCGACAATCTTTTTAAACCGTCCGTGCTTCAAATGTTCAGGCGTCCAGTTAATACGCTCGTTCTCCGAGAGCATTTTCTGTTTGACGTTCTGGATATTAATGAACCAGCTTGATACCGCGTTATAAATGAGTGCCGTTCCGCAACGATAACAATGCGGGTAGCTGTGTGTGTTCGGCGCTTTTGCAAACAATAGTCCCCGGTCTTCTAAGTCCTTCTTTATTAAGGGTTCCGCTTTTTTTATGTACTGCCCTTTCAAAAATTCGGGCGCTTCGTCGTTATAGGTACCGTTTGGATTTAAAAGCGGAATCATAGGTAGTCCCTCTTTTAACCCCAACTGATAGTCGTCTTCGCCGTATATAACGGCGGTATGCACGACGCCCGTTCCGTCATCGGTTGTCACAAAGTCTGCGGGCAACACGGTCCACTTCTTGCCGCTTGAGTGTGTTTTTACTTTTTGAACCTCGTAGAGCGGTTCGTATTCGATGCCGACAAGATCAGCGCCTTTTACTTCTTTCAGCGTGTTTACTTCCCCGCTCAGCGTCGTACGACGTTCTGATGCCAGAATTATGTTTTCTTCCCCTGTTCGAACTACTGAATAGATAATGTCCGGGCCTACGGCCAACGCAACATTGCCGGGCAAGGTCCAGGGCGTCGTCGTCCACGCAAGAATAAACGTGTTTGCAGGTAGCCCGTATTTTTCGGGGGTTTTTACTTTAAAACGCGCCGTCACCGCCTCTTCGGTTACATCCTTATAGGTGTTGTCCATCGCAATTTCCGCCTTTGCCAAAGGGGTTTCGCAGTGCGGACAGTACATAAGAACCTTACGCCCCTCATACAAATTTCCTTTCTCGTGAATCTTCTTAAGTCCCCACCACACGGATTCAATGAACGTGTTATCCATCGTCTTGTAGGAGTTGTCGAAATCAACCCAACGTCCGACGCGATCAATGTAGCGTTTCCACTCCGACACATACTCCAACACCATCCCGCGTGCCGTTTCGTTAAATGTTTCTATGCCGATGCCTAAAATTTCTTTCTTATTCTTCAGCCCAAGCTTCTTCTCGACGAGAGACTCTATCGGCAACCCGTGCGTGTCCCAGCCCCAACGCCTGCGAACGCGAAAACCCCGCATGGTTTTATAGCGGGGTATCACGTCCTTCGAGACGGAGGATAGTAGCGAGCCTGAGTGCGGAAGTCCGG
>CAZMOI010000003.1:13989-16438 GCA_964568025.1 uncultured Candidatus Saccharibacteria bacterium | reverse complement strand
AATTCGCCTTTTGGGGCTTCCTGCTCAAGGGTTTTTTCGAAGATACTATTCTCTTTCCAGAACGAGAGTATCTCCTCTTCCCGCTTGGCTACATCGCTTTTATCCAGCAAATTCATGAATGTAATCTATATTAACATTTTGCCTACTCTGCCCTCAGCAGTCTATCGTCTCAAGATCTCTAAGGGTGAACTCGGGCAGAAACTGCGAGTGTTCAAGTGAACGCCAATCCTCGCCGACAATCATTCTCCTTTTATATGAAGGGAAATACACCGGCCGACCGGCCAAAGCCGTATTCGCTTTATGGCTGACACTTCTAATAAAATCGCCGAGTGGGCGACGCTTCTCTCGTCTTTCGAGAATGCGAAGTAATTCGGCATCCAATTCGTCTTCGGATGCGAACTCTTCACCGGTCTGAGAACAGACGTAATCTACAATTGAACCGCACCCAGGAACGACGGCAAACTGTTCCGGCAAAGGGGGCAAGCCGAGCGACTCTGACAATGCACGCACCTCACCACGAAAAAGGGCTGCTAACGGAGCAAAATCTCCGCAAAAAGTCTCTTTCGGGAAATATCCGGTTAGTACTTCGGACGCATCCAAAGTTCCAGGCACTCTTCCATTCAATCGTCGTGCAATTTCCCTAGCGACGGCATACACAACGGAAGCGTTCGATGTCGTTTCGGATCTCTGAGTTGCCCGAGAGAAATTGTTCGTCTCCCTTACAATCACTCTATCTAGAGCTTCGTTTACCTCGTGTAAATCCAATTCAAAAAACTGAATGCCGAGTAATTCTGACACCGCTTTTGCATTCTCTGTTTCTTGTGGCTGAGTAGTACTGTGCGCGACATGAATTGCCAATATGTTTTCCGCACCGCACACACGAGTCAAAAACGCCGCAATGGTTGCAGAATCGAGTCCACCGCTGAAAGGCAAAACGATCGGAATCCCCTCCGGAATAGTCACACGCCCCCAAGCAAACATATGTTCAAGACTGATCTGTTCAAGACCAACCCCGGAAGCAAACGTATGTGATTCTTTATTTTCGACACTCATACATTTCGTTCAGCGAGATACATGACAACACCCGATAGCGTTTGATGTTCGGGTAATTTTGGGAACAGTACAACGCCGTCGACCGGAGAATAGACCGGCTCCCCACCTTGCGTCCCCAACAGTTCGCCTTTACTAATCGGTGCAAAGCCTCGGTCTTTTCCTTCGGTGAATATGAACTCACGGGCCCGATCGTACGGAACGGATCCGACGACCCTATATTCAGGCGCAGAATGCGGCTGTTGCAAGTAACCTTCGACCATACCTCTTTCGATCATGATCTGCATGATGGCGTCTTCTACTGGCCTCACGTTTGCGAAGTCGAGTGCTTGCCCCGACTCGTAACAAATGCCTACCCCACCGCAGTCATCGGTAAATTCATCCAAAGATCCTCCGCCTGAAATGATACGGTCAGGATCAGTAACGACCGCGACGCGAGGAAACCATTTATAAACCTCGCGATGACGTTCGGATGAAGAGGCACAGACAAACGCGGGCGAAGGTCGATTGGTCGAGTGAAGGTCGATAACAATATCAGAGGCGCGAGCAACTTCGGCAAGTTCCCGAACACGGCGACCCTCCAACCCTTCATCGCGTGCTCCTGAAAGTACGTCCGGGAGAAATATGCGATTCATATCCGGCCTCCCCGGCAACGTACGCTCACCTTGCTCTACGGCTGCCGGATTCCCAAGCGCAATGTGCACCGTCCCACGCAATAACAACGGAGAACCTAGGGACTCAAGCCTTTGCAATTGGGACCGCAATATATTCGCGACCATAACACCCAGGATTTCGTTCCCGTGCATTCCTCCGTTAATAAAGACTGACGGGCCGGGTTCGGCTCCTTCGAACGTATGTATCTGATCCCCCATGCTTTGAAGCGCTTCCCGCACATGTCGCCTCACATACTCACGAGTACTTAGCTCGCGCGGGAACCTAAGAATGTTTGATGCGGGTTCTTTTCGGTTTCGCGAGATTCGTTCAAGCTCTTGAGTCAACCGCAAGAGTATTTGTGTAAGAGTCTCTCTTTCCATAATTTTCAATTTAAAAAACCCCTGTGCGGGGGCTTGTGCGGTTGTCGGCTCTAAATCAACTCGCGCTCAAAACGCCCCCCGATGCTTTCGGAAAATCTTCTTTTGAATGTGACAAATTCTGAAATTCATATTTATTTACCTGACACGATTCTGAACTCGACACGTGCGCTGTCGGCTTCGCCAAGCATGTGTCCTTCGATTTCAAAATCAAAGAGTGCCCGCTCACTTTCTTCCGAAAACGCGTATCGCGCATCAAGAAGCTTCCGTTCGCGACGAAGGCGGTCAGCAAACCATTGCGGCGTTCCCTGTTCGGCGTGAAGCCATAATCTTTTTGTTTCCAACATAATTTTTATTTTAAAAAAGCC
>CAZMOI010000003.1:13197-13979 GCA_964568025.1 uncultured Candidatus Saccharibacteria bacterium | reverse complement strand
TTGTATGTTTCGTTTACAGGTACAACGAATCACCCCCGGCGCTTGATGCGGGTCTTCTTAGTGATTGTTGTGATAAGCGTCATGCAGAATCACTATACAAAATAGTTACTGTTTTGACAAGAAACCGTTGCGAGCGTATGGTACAAAAATCATGATAGAAAAAGGGCGCTCGAGTTCCGGCGGTTTGTACGTGTCGTCCCCCGAAGAAATACTTCGGGTGCTTTCAGAACTAACGGGTGTACCTGCGAACTTAATAAAAACGGGAGAAAAGAAGGGCCCGAGAAGAACGCGGGAGATGGCGGCAGTATTGATGTACGACGGATTGGATATGAGTCTAACTTCGACGGGAAGTTTCTTAAGTGGTGCGACGGGAAGCGGAATGCGGCATGCGGTAAAGCGCGGTATGCGCCGTCTAAGATCTGACGAGGAATTTGCCCACACATTCGCAGCCGCGGAACAGCTTTCTAACATCGCCCAGAGGGGTGGATAGTTATCGGAGGGTCACATCTTCTCGGGCGCCTGTATGCCTAAAAGCCACAGGCCGTTTTTCATGGTCGTTGTAAACGCTTTCGTGAGCGCGACCTTATACGGCGAGTGCACGTCGTTAGCGTTTACAATCTTTTCTTTTGCGTACCAACTATTGAACACCGAGGCAATCTCCGTCAAAAATGTAGTTACGTAATGAGGCTCGCTTTCTTTTCCGGCACGAAACACCACTTCCGGAAAACGGTACAGGAGGCGTTCGAGTTCCTCCGTCTCATCGGGAGTCACGGTAACGCCTG
>CAZMOI010000003.1:3170-13187 GCA_964568025.1 uncultured Candidatus Saccharibacteria bacterium | reverse complement strand
CTTCGTGCGCTTTCCTCAATACTGCCTGCGCGCGAACGTAGCTGTACTGCAAATACGGACCCGAGTCGCCCTCGAACGAGAGCGATGCTTCGGGGTCAAAAATAATATTTTTCCCGCGCGCTTGTTTCAGTATTGAGTATTTAATTGCAGCAACCGCAACGGCATCCGCTACCGCCTGTTTGTCGACCCCCAGCTCTCTCCCTTCCATCTTCCCCAACGCTTTTGCCCGCATCTCTTCAATGAGTGATTCTCCGGTAACTATGTTTCCTTTTCGGGAAGACATTTTCCCGCTCGACAACTGCATCATGCCGAACGCAATGTGCGTATACTTGCCCTTCATCTCCGGCAGCAGGTCTTCAAGTGCGGCTTCCACAACCTTGAAGTAACTGTCTTGCTCGACTGCAACGGTTGTAATGTTTAGGTCGTACGGAAACACGTCCTTTTTCATCTGCATCAGGCCGAGCTCTTTCGTCTCATAGAGCGGTAGCCCGCGCGAAGTAACGAACACACGGGTATGCAGTCCCTTTTTTTCTCCTTTATAGACTATAGCTCCGTCGCTTTCCTCAAACACACCCTTCTTTTTCCCTTCTTCAACGATCTTCAAGCCCACCGGGGCGGTTTCGCTCTCAAAGAAATAGTGATCGAATTTTGTATTCAAAACCGCGTACAACTCTTCGAAGTGCGCAAGGGACGCTGCCCGGCCGACGTCGTATAGCTCCTTAAGTGCAGGGTCATTCTCGTACAAACGTTTGTTTATGTCGTCAATTTGGCTTTTTGCTTCAAGATTTTCCTCGTACGCAGTCGCACCAACAACGTATGCCCTGCCCAAATCATCCGCATCTGCGGCATTAAGTTTTTCTTTTTGTAGACCCCAAATACATTTAGCGATATGGGGGCCTATGTCGCCCTGATAGTTAACGCGAAACGTATCCGCACTTGAAAACTCAACGAGACGGGAAATCGATTCGCCAACGGATGTCGACATTAAGTGGCCGATGTGAAAAGGCTTAAACGGGTTTGGCTGTGCATATTCGACAACCACTTTGTATCCCTTCACGTGATCGTTCTTGCCCCACGCGTCGCCCTTGATAAGAATCTCTTTCGTCGCGTGCGGGAAAAACTCGCGTGCCAGCCGGAAGTTTATGAACCCTGCCCCCGCAGTTTCGATTTTTTCGACCCCTTCTATCTCGCCGAGCTTTGCGACAATTTCTTCCGCAAGCGCGCGGGGGTTCTTGCCCGCCGTTTTTGCAAGAGCCAGAGCAACGTTTGAAGAGTAGTCCCCGTGCGTTATATCCGCAGGGTGATCCAGCTCCGTACCCCCTTCAAGCCCGAGCTCAGATAGCGCTTTAGTAAGAGCGCCCTGTATGTTTTCCGTAACGTCCATCAGGACACTATACAAAAGAATCGGGAATCGGAAATGCCAGAGAAAGAGTCTTTATTTCTTCGCGTACTTTTTTCTTAACATCCGAATTGTCCTTATTCCGAAGCGTTTCTATCATCAATTCAGCAACCCGTGCGCACTCTTTTTCGGTAAACTTGCGCGTTGTGATGGCAGGAGTGCCGAAACGGATGCCGGAGGGGTCCATAGGCTTTCGCGTATCGTCTGCAATTGCGTTTTTATTTAGGGTAATGCCGACTTCGTCCAACACGCGCTCCGCATCCTGTCCCGTAACTCCCAATGAGCCGAACACGTCTGCCAAAATTAAGTGGTTTGATGTCCCCCCGCCGATCATGCGGATGTTTTCCTTCGCAAACACTGCTTCCATTGCTTTCGCATTCTTCAGAATTTGATGCGCGTATGTTTGGAATGACGGGTGAAGCGCTTCACCAAAGGCAACCGCCTTCCCTGCTACCTGGTGCATGTGCGGGCCGCCCTGAAAGCCGGGGAAAATCGCTTTATCAATCTTCTTTGCTATTTCTTCGTTTTGACCGGTCAAGATCATTCCCCCGCGCGGACCGCGAAGCGTTTTGTGCGTAGTCGTCGTAACAATATCGATGCCGTAATCAAAAGGATTTTTATGTGCCTTTCCTGCAATAAGTCCCGCAATGTGTGCGGCATCCATCATCGAAACCGCACCAACTTCTTTTGCGATATTCGAAATCTTTGCGTAGTCGAGTTCACGCGAGTATGCAGAATAGCCCGCCAAAACAATCTTTGGCTTCTCGCGCTTCGCAACCTCGAGCATCTCGTCGTAATCAATTTCGCCCGTTGACGTATCTTTCATTTTGTAACGCACGAACTTAAAAATTTTCGTCAGGTACGTTACCGGGTGTCCGTGCGTCAGGTGACCGCCGTGCGAAAGATCCATGCCTAAAACCGTGTCGCCGGGCTGGAGGAGTGCGAAGTATGTTGCAACGTTTGCGGGGGCTCCTGAAAGAGGTTGGACGTTCGCAAATTTACAGTTGAAAAGTTGTTTAGCGCGTTCCCGAGCGATGTTTTCAACAATGTCCGTGTACATTTGTCCGCCGTAGTAGCGCGCTCCCGGATACCCCTCCGAATATTTGTTTGTGAGAACCGAGCCGAGAGCTTCGTGTACCGCTTTTGAAACGTAATTTTCCGACGGAATGAGCTCAAGCCCCTCTTTCTCCCGCTCCTCTTCGCCGTGTATGGCTTCCGATACTTCCTTATCTTGGGCGTCGATGAAGGGGATTTTCATGTGCCTATTTTGGCACACTCCCGCTTTTTTTGCTTGTGGACTAAAGTCCGGCTCCGGCGAGGGCTTTTTCTATCTGTTTCTGGACTTCGTCAATCGAGCCGTCAGTTGAAATAACCGCGTGTTTTCCAAATTCTCCTGCGTGTTTCAAAAATCCTTCGCGGACGCGCGCATGAAATGTCATAGACTCGGAGTCAAAGCGTGTATGCCCGTCGTTTCGACTGTCCACTCTCTCCACACCGATTTTCGGGTCAATATCTAAATAGATAGTGAGGTCGGGCACGTGCTCTTTGATAACGCGTGCGGTTACTGCACGCGCTAAGTCGAGGAGGTCGAGTCGCTCTCTTCCGTACACCTGATACGCAATCGTGGAAAGCGCAAAGCGGTTTGAGAAAACAGTCTTTCCCTCGGCAAGTGCGGGCGACACCACTTCTTTCATAAACTGAACGCGGGACGCGGAAAAGAAAAACAGCTCTGCCAAAGCATCTATGTCGCCCTCTTTCCAGTCCAAAAGAAGCCTGCGCATCTCCATCCCGAACTTTGTCCCACCGGGCTCCTTGGTAAACACCGCATCGGGAAACTTGGGCTTAAGAAGTTCAATATGCGTGTCTTTCCCGCTTCCTTCCCCGCCCTCAAAAACTACGAATGTGCCTTTTTTTGCCATTGTTCTGCTGTCGCTATATCATACATCTATGCAGCAGTATCTCGACCTCCTGAAAAAAGTAATGGAAGAGGGACAGGACCGTGACACCAGAAACGGCAAGACGAGAGCGATGTTCGGACTCCAGATGCGCTTTAACATGGCGGACGGATTCCCCGCAATGACAACGAAAAAACTTGCCTTCAAAGCCGTGAAGTCGGAGCTGTTGTGGTTTATAGAGGGTTCAGGTGACGACAATCGTCTCAAAGAATTAAATGCGAGCGAACGCACTATCTGGACCGACAACGCCGACGCCCCTTATTGGAAACCAAAGGCAAAATTCCCGGGGGATTTAGGTCGTGTGTACGGTGTGCAGTGGAGAAAGTGGCGACGTCCTGACGGCACAACAGTTGATCAACTTGCCGACATTATTGAGCGTATTAAAAAAGACCCGACCGACAGACGTCTCATTGTTACTGCGTGGAACCCGGGCGAAATACAAGAAATGGCGTTACCCCCCTGCCATATGTTCTTTCAGTTTTTCGTTGACGGAGACAAACTTTCGCTTTTAATGCACCAGCGCTCGTGCGATGTCTTCCTTGGCGTTCCATTTAACATCGCTTCCTACTCCCTCCTCCTGCACATGGTGGCGCAGGTCACAGGACTCAAGGCGCATGAATTCGTTCATTCACTGGGCGACGTACATATTTACCACGACCACTTTGATGCGGTAAAAGAACAACTCACACGCACTACATTTCCGTTACCGACCTTGAAATTGAATCCGGGCGTCACAACCATCGACAGCTTCAAGATGGAAGACATCGAGCTTGAAAACTACCAATCGCACCCGACCATCAAAGCAAAGATGGCAGTGTAAGTGTTAACTTAGAAAAGTCTTTGCTTCTCTACTTCGGGCACGACAATCACTGACATCTGTTCATTTACCCGCCTTACGCGAGCTTCGCCTGATACGGAAAGGACTTTTGCAACCAACAAAAATTTGCGCGCGTCCTCATGCGGAAGCAGGTCGGTGAATATACGCCATTTCCTCCCTTTCTCGCTTCCCATAGTACTCCTCTCATAGTAGCAAACTTGGCGTTTTTGAGTGTTCCCTGTACCCTATTCGCATGGCCCAGTCTACGACTACTAGTAATTTTCTAAGCGCTTCGCACTAACAAAATTATGGCATTGTCCGACAGAAAAATCTTGGAACGAATGAAAAACGGTACGATCGTTATCGAGCCGTTTAACAGAAAGAATCTCGCCACATCAAGTTACGACGTTACCCTCGGGGAGTGGTACTTCCGCGAACAGCCTTCCAAATACAACCACTCGCTCTACAACATCTGGAGCAAGAAGCACTCCGACCATGTGTGGGGAGCGGACAAGCCGCAGCGGGCGGAGAAGGCAAAGGTCGCGTTTCGCAAATACAACTTCAAATGGGAAGGTATCCAGCCGGATGACCAAGTAATACTCCTTCGCCCAGGAGAAACGATACTTGCTCATACGAACGAATTCATCGGCGGGAGAAACGAGGTAACGACCATGATGAAGGCACGCTCGTCGTTAGGTCGTAATTTTATCGAAGTCTGTAAGTGCGCAGGGTGGGGCGACGTTGGGTTCATCAACCGTTGGGCAATGGAAATTACGAACAACTCAAAAAATTACATCATCCCGCTCGTCGTTGGTCGCCGCATTGCACAAATCGTCTTTTTTGAAACAGGGCCGATACTCGATAACGACTACACCAAAACCGGTAAGTACCAGACATCGACGGATCTTAAAAAATTAAAGAAGGACTGGAAACCGGAAATGATTTTGCCAAAGTTGTGGGCGGACAGAGACGCAAAAAGTAAGAAGAAATAACTTTGTGCAAAAAAAGCCCGTTGTGTCGGCAATAGCTGCGATTTCCGAAAAGGACCGGGGCTTGGGGCACGGGAACGATTTAATCTGGAAAATTCCGGCAGATTTAAAGCACTTTAAAGACATTACGTTCGGCCACCCCATCATCATGGGGCGAAAGAACTTTGAATCGATAGGACGCGCGCTTCCGGGACGAATGAATATCATTGTCACGCGCGATTTAGCTTACCGCGCTGAAAATTGCATCGTCGTCCACTCAATCCCCGAAGCCATCGAAAAAGCATCGCTCCTGGATCAAGAGGAAATTTTCATAATCGGAGGGGGAGAAATATATACGCAGGCTCTTCCTCTAACAAATCGTTTGTATCTAACCCTTATACATGCAAATAAACCCGCTGATGTGTTTTTCCCCGACTACAGTGAATTCACAAAAACCCTCTCCGAAGAAAAAGGAGAGCATGACGGCACGGCCTATACGTTTGTGACCTTAGAGCGGTAATCCACCTCCCCCTTTTCGCCAACTCTTGCTTTGAAGAAGCGGGGCAAACAAATCCTCAGCAGGTGTTAGTTCAAACCTATCCGGGCTTGGCTTTGATTCACTCAAATACGAAACTCCGCGTATAACTGCGAGCGGGGTTTGCTCGTTTGCCTCCCCCATCGCAAGCGTTGCGGCGGCGGCAAGCGAGTCCGGAAGGTTGGTTTGTGTTCCGCCTGTTTTTGCACCAAGAAGGTCCGTGCGATTGCGGTTGTCATAGAGCGGATTAAACCCTGCCCAGGCAATAGCAATACCCACCGCACCTTGGCGTAAAAAGACACTTCGAGAATCGGTAATAACCAGTTTTAAATCAGAAACTCCGTATTCTTTTTTAAGCCATTCTAAAAGTTCTTCTGCGGTTTTCTGAGGGTTCTGCGGAAGTAAAACGTACCACTCACCCAGGGGATCAATCCCCGCATTTGGAATCATGACGCCGTTTTTTATCGTATGAATTACCCCGTGCTTCATCGGCTCATCAAGGTAAAGGTCCGCTTCTTTTTTTATTAGCGCTTCCTTGTCGGTCGTGCGCGGAACGCACCTCCCTTGCCATATAGCAACAACTTTTGAGGAAACAGCGACGCAATCTCCGTCCCGTAAAGAAAGAGCCGACGATTTAATCTTTGACAGTAGGTCGTCCTGAGGCGGTTCGAGAGTATCTGTCTTGAAAGAGTCGACTATCACAAAATTAGTGTCGCTTACCGGGGCATAGATGCTCTATGTGAAGCACCCATACATCCCAAAGCGAATCAGTAAAAGACCTGCCACAGAGGCAGGTCCAATATTGTCCGTACCCCTCGGCTACTTTTGGAACCGCGAGAGGGAACGTCTCCATGTCTTTATTTAATATCAACGCCCATACTTCGAGCGGTGCCGGCAATAATTTTCTCTGCCTGCTCAATATCGGTCGTGTTCAAGTCCGGCATCTTTTTCTCCGCAATCTCGCGAAGCTGTGCCTTTGTGATCGAACCTGCTTTTACGGACGGAACCTTACCGGAACCTTTTTCAATTTTGCCCACCTTTAAAATAAGACGGGATGCAGGAGAAACTTTAACGACGAACGTAAAGGAACGGTCGTCCATAACCGAAAGCTCGACGGGAACGATATCCCCCATTTGGTCACGGGTCTTATCGTTAAACTGCTTAACGAATTCGCCGATGTTAACGCCTGCGGGACCCAAAGCGGTTCCTACAGGAGGAGCCGGGGTTGCCTTCCCAGCCTCTATCTGCAATTTTATTTTCTTTACGACTTTAGCCATGTTGGAAATTTATAGTATTAAGTGTTCCGGGTCAACTTTGGTTTCGGCGCCGCACCGGAGTGCGGCATTAAGTGTTGATTTAAATTTTATGAAAATTTAAATCTTCCTTACCTGCAAGAAATCGAGCTCAACCGGTGTTTCGCGACCGAACATCGACACCAAGACCTTAATCTTGCCTTTTGCCTCGTCAATTTCACCAACGCGACCTTCCAAGTCCTTAAACGGACCGTCGGCAACGATAACCGGCTCTCCGACCATAAAGTCGATCTTGTGTTTAGCAGTATCGGTCGACATACGTTTGAAGAGAACACCTATCTCGTCTTCCGTAAGCGGAACGGGGGTAACGCCGGAACCGACGAAACCTGTTACGCGCGGAGTGTTGCGCACGATGTACCAGCTTTCGTCATCCACAATCATGTCGACAAGGATGTAGCCGGGATAGATTTTTTCTTCAACGACCTGGCGTTTTCCGCCCGTGACTTTGATTTTCTTTTCCGTAGGAATAACTACGTTAAAAATCTTACTCTGCATACCCAAAGAGTCGATACGCTGTTTAAGGTTTCGAAGGACGGCGTTTTCATAGCCGGAATAGGTGTGTACCGCGTACCACGCGCGTGTTCCTTGTGATTGTTTTGCCATATTATTGCCCTTTCAATCTCAGCGCTTCCTCTAACCCGAGCGTGAAAAGAAAGTCGAATCCTCCCAAAACAAGAGCGACTAAAAGCGAGATGCCAATGACGAGTGCGGTATACGCAATAGCCTGCCCGCGAGTGGGCCAGGAAACATGCGTCAATTCGCCGCGTACTGCACGAAAATATTCCATTAGTCCGTTCATACGTTTTTCGTCTTCTCGAATTAAAAAAGCCCTCGCGGGCTATATGTATATAGTACCCCGTAGGAGGGGGGTGTCAAGAGCGCGTTCTATTCTCCCGCCTCACCACGAAGACGAGCGAGCTCGGCACGCACTGCTACCAGCTCCTCCAAAACCGGACCGCGTTCCTCTACATGAAGAATTCTGGTGCGCTCAAGTGTACGTTCACACGCTCGGCCCATATCCTCTTGAGTATTCTCAAGCATCTCAACGTCCGCCGTTGGGGCATACCAAGGAATTCTCATATCAGGAACTAGAGCTTCGCCCGAAAGCGCTTGTCTACCCGGATGGTTAGGGTCGTACTGGCAGTTGCTAATAACACGGAGACTAGCATCTAAAAGAAACTGAACCCGCGCGGTGCTTTCTTCCCTGTTTGGACGACGAAGCACGCTTAGTAACGGACCTTGAACGCGCCGAAGGTATCTACGCACATCGTCTCTAGAATCCTCAACAAGAGCCACGTCATAGGCTTCAAGTCTTTCTATTTCTTCAGTAACCGCATCGATCTGTGCCGACACATCTCCGGATTCCTGTGCGAAAGCGGGAGTGCCCGTACCCGAAATCAGCGCAGCAGCCATAACAGCGCTTCTAAAAAAGCCCTTTCGGACAGGCGTAACCTGAGCTGTTTTCTCGTACGATTCAATAGCCATACCTGTGTTCTATTATATAACAATATATACAAAACGTCAAGTACCTAGATGTGAACAAAACCGCCCTTTGAAGGGCGGTTTTTGGCTCAATGTATAGCGACTAAAAGTTATCGGATTTCGTAGGTTATTGAGACGTTAACCACGATTTCATTCTCCCCTGCCGGAATTGCGGGTGCTGGAGAGCCTCCGCGACCGTTTGCGGAATCCATTGCCGCTTCCGTTTTGAAGTAGTACGGCATCGGGTAGCCTCCTTCAGAGAAGTTAACGATACGTACGACGCGTACGCCAAGCTGTGACGCAAGTTCGCGCGCCTGCTCGCGTGCTTTCTTAATAGCCTCTTCGCGAGCCTCCGCGACAAGCGCCTCTGGATCTTCAACCGTAAAGTTCGGACCGTAGAGGTTCGAAACGCCCGCATCGCCAAGCTGTGCAAGAACGGTCCCGGTTTCGTCGGTATCCCGAACTTTCACTTCGACGGTCTGTGAAGCTGAGTATCCGATTATTTTCTGCTCATAGTCCGGGCACGGATACGCGTAGCACGGCGCCTGATTGCTGTAGCGCGGGTAGACGTTGTAGGAAGAAGTCTTGATGTCTTTTTCGTCGATATTAAGATCCTTCAACACCGCGAGCGCGACGTTTATTTTCTTTGTCGCCGCATCTTGTGCCGCAGAAGCCGTCGTTGCGTTTTCGGAAATCGTGAACGATATCGTTGCAAGATTCGGCACTGCAGACACCTTGCCTTCACCCGAAACAGTTATGACGTTTGTCGGCTGTTCCGAAATGGAATCGAAATTGATAAGCGCGTTCACAGCGGTTGCCGCCATGAACACGGTGGCAAAGATGAGAAAAAGCGCGGCGAGCTTCCCTACCCAGGGACTCTCCAATACGCCCTTATTCAAACCATGCTGGTCTTCTCCGTTATGCATAGGAAAGATTAACGTTTATTAAATTGCTGTTAGAACATGATACACGACGGCGGACGGGGCAATTTCTTTCACCCCCCGTCCTTGCGTTCCTACACGGGGGTAGTAGGCTTCAAAAAGCCATGGAATTTAGCCTTACTTTCATTAGCATCGCGGTTATAAGTCTCGCCTCGTTTGCGGGCGTGTTTGTGTTCTCGGTCCGAGAAAGTGCGATGAAAAAGACGCTGTTTGTGCTTATCGGCCTTGCCGCAGGCAGCATGTTGGGGGATGCCGTCATTCACCTCATTCCGGAATCCCTTGAGGAAATAGGCGACGCCAGAACGTTCGGTATGGCGGTGCTCCTCGGTATCGTTGCGTTTTTCATACTTGAAAAATACTTACGATGGCATCATGCGCACCACGGACCGGAAGAAGAGCACGAGGAGGAAGAGGCGCACAATCATCCCCGCCATTTAGCTCCGATGGTTCTTGTCGCGGACGGACTACACAACTTTCTGGACGGCGCGATTATAGCCGCGGCATTCTTAATTTCGCCCATCGCCGGCATCACGACCGCTATTGCAGTTTTCATTCACGAAATCCCGCAGGAGGTTGCAGACTACGCGCTTTTGATACACAGCGGACT
>CAZMOI010000003.1:2269-3160 GCA_964568025.1 uncultured Candidatus Saccharibacteria bacterium | reverse complement strand
TATCGCGATTTAAGGCGCTTCTATATAACTTTGCATCAGGTCTTATCGCATTCTTGGGAGCGGGTGTTGTAATTTATTTCCACGACATAGTAGAGTCATCCGGTGGACTCATTGCCGCGTTTACCGCAGGTGCATTTATCTACATCGCGGCGACGGACCTCATTCCGGAACTCCATAAGACAAGTAACCCCGCACGACGCGCAATTGAACTTATCTCTTTCCTTATCGGTATCATTCTGATGTTCCTGCTAACGTTTCTTGAAGTTTAACGTAGAAGCACTTCTTCCGGCGCGACATCAAACACCGGGACTTCCTGCGTTTCTTTCTTAAGCGGTATTACCGTTACGACTTTCCAAGTGCGGTCGGTTTTTTTAAGGATGGCGATGTTGTCGAGTAGCATCGTAAATTTAGGGGACTCTTCTTTCACGTGTCGCATAACGCGTCGAGAGCGCTTGCGATCCATAAAGCGCGCTATGGAGGCATGCAGTTTTTTACCTTCGTGCGGAAGAACGGGAAGAATGGGAAGGTTTGCATTAAGCGCTTTTAGAATTCGCCGAACGAGCGCGGTCGCATCAAAACTTTTATAGACGTCGAGGTATGCGGTTTTAAACCCAATCCGACCGAAACCTTTTAGCGTAATCGGTGTCGCCCGCTCGGCATGCACTATTGAGCGCAGTATGCGTTCTATTTCCGCAATTTCTCCCTCGTCGGCTTCAAACGGGGGTTTTACTGTGATGTGAGGAACGCTTCGTTCATGAAGCGGATAGGTCCGGAAAAGAGAAGAGAGTTCGCGAGTGAGGCGGAGGTGATACGCCTGCGCGGGTCCGGTCAAAAGGTATGCGATGAAGTATTTCGACTTCAGACCTTTTCAGTGTACACGGGAACATGCCG
>CAZMOI010000003.1:0-2259 GCA_964568025.1 uncultured Candidatus Saccharibacteria bacterium | reverse complement strand
TTCGGCCTCTTTAAAGAGGAATAGTACGCCGCGATAACAAAGATGACGCCTATGGTCCCGGTAACGAGCTCAGGAACGTCCGTGAGCATTGATACGAGCATGGAGATCGCAAGGCCGAATATCGCCCAGTGGGCTCCGTGTTCTAAATACCGAAGCGTATCCAGAGTCTTTTCCCTAACCATGTATATCGTGAGAGAACGAACGAAAAATGCACCGATACCTAAGCCCACAGCGATAATTGCAATATTTGAAGTGAGTGCGAACGCGCCAATGACCCCGTCCAAAGAAAATGATGCGTCCAAGACTTCGAGGTACGCAAACAATGCGAGGCTGTGAGAAGCGGTTTCTTTTGCCTCTATAGAGAATGCACTCGTAATACCCTGCATCACAATAAACAGCACGACGCCAAAGACACCCGCAATCATAACCGTGCCCTGCGCTTCGTGAGGAACCAAAAAGGCGATTCCGGTAACAGCAATAAGCGCGAGAACAATTTCAACCGCCTCAATTCTCCCCCACTTCGTAAGGTGTTCTTCAACCGACTGAATCCAATGGAGTTTTTTATTCTCGTCAAGAAAATACTTAAGTGCGACGAGGAGAAGAAAGGAGGCACCGAACGCGTGAATCGCATACTTTGCCTCTTCAATAAGGTGTCCGTACTGCTCGGTGTCAAACAGTGCCATTTGGGTAATTGCCCAAGGGTTCGTGAGCGTGATGATGCTTACAATGGCAATCGGCAAAATAAACCTGGTACCAAAAACCGCAATCAATATGCCCCAGGTAAGAAAGCGCTGTTGCCATTCCCGCGTCATTTTTTGAAGAACGCGCGCATTCACAACGGCGTTATCAAACGAGAGTGTTATTTCCAATAGAAAAAGAAGTACGGCAATAAACAGCGCGGCCCATCCTCCATAGAGGAAAAGCGCTATGAGCCCGACAATAGTCGCAAGTATCGAGAACCAGAAGAATTTGAAAATTTTTGCCATTACCAAGTATGAAAAGGACTATACCACGGACTAAATCTTATCTTTGTCTTCCGAAAAGAAAATATTTTCCTTCGCTATACCAAGCGCCATAAAGCGTTTGGTCATGAAATCTTTCATTTCCGCTTCCGATGAAAATACAACTTCCTTACCGTTGTCATACGCTGCCCAACTTCCAACTGCGCGCAGTACGTCTACCTTACTGAATACAAGATGCGTAACGCCGTTCATGCGTATAGCGCGCTCCAAGGTTTGCATGTCTATCCAATTCGTCTGGCGCCTGCGTCCGGTCACAGCGCCAAACTCTTCCCCGACATCGCCTATCTTATTAAACACATCGCCTTCGGGTTGGAATTTTTTACTGCCGACGTATGTTTCGTATATTTTTGCTACACCCCACACTTTTCCTACGGCATGCGGGGCAAGCCCGTTTAACAACACCCCCGCGGTTGTGCAGTGGCTTGAGGTAACGTACGGATAATCACCCCAGTCGATGTCGAGCCCGAAGCCCTGTGCTCCTTCAGCAAGAATCCGCACATCGCCTTTCTCGTACCACTCTTGATACAAATCAATGATATAGGGCTTCAGTTCAGGCACATCCGCTGCGCGAACCCCCGTTCTTCCATATTTATCCCGATACGCCGGTCCGTTACCGCTTCCGGTGGTTCCTATAGCTCCTCCTGCTTTTTTGTCCTCGTCCCGATGCGCCTGTGTAATGACATGTGCGTTTCCGGCAATAAATATTTTGCCTTTAGTATCAATCCCGCCCTTCTCAAGCATGTCGATTTCTTTGAAAAACTGCTCCGGGTTTACGACACACCCTGAACCTATAACCGAACGAACGCCAAAAAAAACTCCCGCCGGAATCTGCTGAGTTATAAACTTCTGCCCGTTATGAAAAATAGTGTGGCCGGCGTTTGAGCCTCCGTTATAACGAAGTACGTGCGTATATTCGCCTGACTTGGCTAGAAAATGGCTTACCTTGCCTTTGCCGGAATCCCCGTACTGAAGGTCGACAACGATGTCTGCTTGTATGCCCACATTGATCGATGATATCAGATACTCTCGTTATTACCGAACTTCCGTTACAAGACCTTTCGGGGCTTCCGAAACGACGGTGAATTCAACTCGCCCGATTTTAAGACCGTTTTCCGTTTCGACCGACACCCTCCAGAGTCCTGCCGAGGCGCTTCCGATCATTGAAAACCCCCGATACCCCTCGTCTCTTCCGCCATGTGCGGGGAACGAAACGCGACTCCACTCCACCCACTGCTCT
>CAZMOI010000002.1:27956-34964 GCA_964568025.1 uncultured Candidatus Saccharibacteria bacterium | reverse complement strand
AGCTTCTCATGTAGTAACTCGGGTCGTAGAACACCGATACGCACCCACTCCGAGGGAACCTCTGCAAGGAAGCGGTCGTACCACCCTGCTCCTCGCCCGTGACGCGTTCCGCTTGTATCAAAGCCCCTGCCGGGGACAAAAATAGCCGCGCCTTTTGGATACTGCAACGTAAATTCTGCCGCGAGTTTCGACGGGTCTACATCTTTTGTCGCGGGAACAAACAAAGAAGGAAGCGCAATTTTATTCTCTTTCAAAAATTCTGTGTAATCGGGTTCGTCGCTCATAGGAACATACCCGACAGAGCCGGGTATGTTTTGTAACACCTCGACAAGCTTTTGCTTGCCTTCCATACAGTTAGATTTTACCGACCAAATCCAAATCCCCTCCCTTAATTGTGTCGTCGCCCGGATTCCACTCTGCTGGACATACCTGACCTCCATGCGTACGGACGAACTGTGCAGCCTGAAGTTTGCGCATTAACTCTTTTGCCGAGCGTCCGATAGCGTTGTCATGTATTTCCGAGGTGCGCAACACACCGTCCGGATCGATGATGAACGTTCCGCGCAGCGCCAGCCCTTCGTCTTCCGTATGGTCAAGGTCAGACGGTTCTATGTACGTACCGAACGCGCGGGAAAGTCGTCCCGCAGGATCCGCCGCCATTGGGTAGTCAATCTTTTTAATTGCGGGCGATGTGTCGTGCCACGCCTTGTGAACGAATACGGTGTCGGCAGAAACACTGACAATGTCGGCCTCCAATTCCTTGAATTTTGGATAGTGTGCCGCAAGCTCCTCAAGTTCCGTCGGGCAAACAAATGTAAAGTCAGCGGGATAAAACACAACGATAAGCCACTTATCCTTAAAATCGGAAAAGCGCATCTTCTTCACCTTGTCGTCTTGGAATACTTCAAACTCAAAATCAGGTACCGGATGTCCTACTTTCACTCGGCTCGAGTATGAGAGAACCGCATCATCTGCTTTGTCGTCCTTTTTTGTCATGGTATGTTCGCTTGGTAAGGATATATTGTACCATCGCTGTTTTTACCTTTCATGCATTCCATTATCGTCATACTTGGACCCACTTCCGCAGGGAAAACCGCTCTTTCTATAGAGCTGGCAAAGACGCTTAACGGCGAAGTTGTATCGGCCGATTCGCGCCAGGTATATACGGGTCTTGATATGGGCACCGGGAAGGTTACAAAGCGCGAAATGCAGGGCATACGGCACCATATGCTCGACGTGGCGAACCCGAAGAAACCCTACTCCGCAAGTGATTATACGGAAGCGGGACGAAAGGCGCTGGAGGAAATTATAGAGCGCGGGAAGGTGCCGATACTCGTCGGCGGAACGGGGTTTTATATAGACTCCCTCGTTGGCACTATTTCGCTTCCGGATGTTGAACCCGACCCGGAACTTAGGAAAAAACTTTCAAGTAAATCACTTTCATGGCTTCAAAAGCGTCTACAAAAACTTGATCCTAAAAGGTACAAAAATGTTGATACTAAAAACCCCGTGCGTCTTATACGCGCTATTGAAATTGCCGAAGCGCTCGGAAGTGTGCCGGCAAAAACACAGAAACCTTTATACCGCGCACTCTACCTCGGCATCACACTTCCCCTTCCAAAGCTCGAAAAGAATATACGAACCCGCCTCGCTTCACGCATTAAAAACGGGATGATTACCGAGGCACGACGACTGCACAAAAAGGGGCTGTCGTGGAAGAGAATGCACGAGTTAGGACTCGAATACCGTTTTCTTGCCTTACATTTACAAGAGAAAATTTCGCGAAAGGAGTTAGAGGAAGAGCTTGCCCGCGAAATACTCCGCTATGCCAAACGCCAGATGACCTGGTTTAAGAAAAACAAAAACATTCTCTGGCTTAAACCTACCCAGATAAAAAAAGCCACTGCTCTTTCAAAGAAATTCTTAGGCGGGCGATGAGGGAATCGAACCCCCGCTAGCGGTTTTGGAGACCGCTGTTCTGCCACTAAACTAATCGCCCGTGCGGGATACTCTAACACAAAACCCCGCTTTTTTGCGGGGTTTTACTTACTGCCGACGTAGAGCGAGTGAAATAGAAAAGCATTCTATTTCCGAGCCGAGGACGGCAGAAAAAGCGTACTCGCCTTTTACTTCTTAGCTTCTTTGTAGACGACTCGCTTCTTAGCTTTGGGGTCGAATTTCGTAAGCGAAAGCTTGACGTTAGCAAGCTTCTTTTTGTTCTTCCGTGTCCAAATAATATGACCCGAGGCGGAAGATTTGAGCTTTATGAGGTTGTCCTGTGACATACGGAGGTACTATATAGGCTCTTATACTACAGGTCAATCCCTGCATGCATTTGTAACGCACTCAACATGCCAGTGGTCGTTTGGACTGCTGTGTCGATACCATCGAAATCCATTTTGAGAGGGAGCATCGCCAAGCCTTGCGGACGCTTCATTCAGCGCTTCACAATCAGTACGAAGGTCAAACGCCGAACCATTATCATGACCCCCGCCATCAGAATGCCCTCCCTCGCTTCCGCCGGTTATGGTAAGCGTCCCGCACCCGATACTTCTTGCGTATGGAACGAGTACATTGGAAATGTAGGTGACCACTGAATCGTCTAAACCTCCCACATTGGTACAATTCGGATAATCGGGGTCGCTACTGCTTTCGCATACAGCACAATTTGCAATTGAAAGATTAGAGGGAGGCTCGCAACGATTTATATTTACTTTGCCTTGCAGTGCTGATCGTGCATTTAGCTCATCGGCCGCGGAATATTCGACTCCATCTCCACTTCTTCGGCCATCATTTACCGTCACATCATTATCTGACACCCCGTCGGTGGTGGCTCTACTCAACGAGTCAGTCACCGGGTATTCAATACATGCGCCGGGTCTTTTCCAAAAACCATACTGTCTGTCATTGAGCAACGTTTTCATAATGAGATCGACAACCAAAAATGCAGTAAGCACTATCACCATGCCCGCAAGCACTTTGACAAAAATCCCGTTTGCTTTCTTTATATTCTCTGGTTTCGCCGCGGCGGTAAAATATAGAATGCCTGCATAGAGGAACATTAATGTTGCGACAACGACCGTAAACGCAGCTCCGAAATAGATAACGTTGTAGGCAAGGTCGACAAGATCGCATAGTTGGCATGCCCCGGAGAAATTACTGCCGTCTCGTCCCGAGTAGCTGTCAATCATTTCGCAATCCTCTACGAGCGGTCCTAAAAGCGTGTCTGCGAACGCGACTCCCGGAACCGACACGACAGAAAACAAGACGGCAACAAGAACGCCTGCTACAAAAAACCGCATATAGGAACAATTATACCCTAAGCGAAGTCGGCCTTTGGTTCATGTGGGGTATAGTTTGAAGAGTATGGCAGAGAACGACCAGCAACAAAAAACGCCAACTTCGCACCGTATCGAAGGCGCACAAATGCCTCCTATTTATCTCATGGCAGGCGTTTTTGATTTATTGTCATTAATTCCCCTTCCTATCGCAGGGCTACTCGGCGGAATAGTTATGACCATAGTGTGGCTCCTTCATGGCATCACGCCCTGGGGTAAAAAATACTGGCTCTGGTACCTAGTTACTTGGCTTATTGAGTTTATTCCGTTAGTAAGTGCGATTCCCATGTTCTTGCTTGCTGCTACGCGTATGATAGCGATCTCCCGTGCTGAAGACATGCTCGGAGGCAATGCGAAAAGCAACGAGAAGAAAAAAGAATTTGTGCGGCGCGCCCTTGTTCGGAGTAGTATTAAAGACAAGATAAAAGCTGGACAACAAAAAGCGATTTGGCAGGCCGGGGCGCAAAGAGACAAAAAAGGAAATATTACCGGGTACGACGCAGAAAAGATGCAGAAAAAAACAGACAGCATCCAGAAAAAAGAAGCTGCTCTTAATAACTCTCTTACTTCTCAAAAAGGCATGATCAACCGCCAGCCGGGCTTCCGACAGAAACAGCAAGAGGGCGGGGCGGGCTCTGCGTCAGGCAGCTCGGATCCCAATCTAGAAGGAAAAGAGAGCCCCGAGATTCAAAACGGTTAAAGATACGTTTCTTCGTATTTGCGCATAGCATTTTCGACTTTCCGAAGCCCCTTCCCCTTTTCAGTTGAAACATACAGGCCGTCTTTTCCCTTTTTTACGAGTCCCACTGAAATAAGCTTTTTTAGTTTCAACGTGAGCGTACGCGTGGAAATGCCCTCTAAGGCGCGTTCAAGGTCACAGAATCGTTTTGGACCCTCTATTAAGTGATGCATCACGAGCATTGTCCACGTATCGGACAAGAGGAGTGCGACTTTTGTTATAGGGCACGGCGCTGCATCGGCTTTCATAGTAACGAAACGAGTATAGCACGAGGTATTTACTTTACAAAGTAAAGTATATACTATATCCTGAGTAATTAGGTATCAAATAACAAAAATATGAACTATACGACACTCGCCCCCACCGATACAGTTACGAAAACTGTTAACGCACTGAAAGAGCGAAACTTTAACGCCTTTCGAGTTCAAACGAAAACTGAAGCGCTCGAAAAGATACGCGAACTGATCCCTGCGGGCGCATCCGTTATGAACGGCTCTTCGGAAACTTTGCGTGAAATAGGTTTAATAGATGTCTTGAAAAGCAAGGACCACCCTTGGAACAACTTGCACGATGCCGTGCTTGCCGAGCCTGACCCTGAAAAAAAGGCAAAGCTACGAAACGAATCCGTATTGTCTGAATATTATCTCGGTAGCGTCCATGCATTGACCGAAAAGGGTGAGATCGTAATCGCCTCGAACACAGGGAGTCAGATGCCCCATATCGTCTATACTTCCCCGAACCTGGTATTCGTTGTCGGAACGCACAAGATAGTCCCCGACCTTGAATCTGCCCTGGTGCGTATAGAAGAGCACGTCATACCGCTTGAGGACGAGCGCATGAAAAAAGTCTACGGATTCGGCACGACCTACGCGAAGACGCTCATTCTGCGTCGGGAAAATCCGAACTTCGGACGCACAATAACCGTTATATTTGTGGACGAAGTCTTGGGCTACTAGTTGTACACAGCAGGCGTGTACTCGTAGACGAAAGACGGAAAAATCAGTATCATCAATACTATATGTCTATAAATACCAACACGATCCTCGCAGTCTTACTCGCTCTTGTCGTCGGCGTCAGTGGCGGATATTTTTTTGCCGTTAATAACCAGGGGCTTGCTTCGAACATGCAGACGATATCGGACGGATCGATGATGCATACATCTATGGACAGCATGACGGCGGGACTTTCAGGAAAAACGGGAGACGAACTTGATAAAGCGTTTATCGACGAAATGATCGTGCACCATGAAGGTGCAGTCGAAATGGCGGAGTTGCTTCTTGCCGGCACAAAACGTCCTGAACTTATCAAACTCGGGAACGACATCATTACCGCGCAAACGGGCGAAATCGAGATGATGAAGAAGTGGCGAGCCGAGTGGTTTGGTGCGGAATAGCCCCTACGCCGTATACGGTGCGATGTCCCGAAGGAAAGACGGGAAGTCGGAATACACGAAGCCATGCATTCCTTCCCGCTTGGCGGCTTCAATATTTTTTGCTCCGTCATCGATAAAAAGTATCTGATCTGCAGGGACTCCTGCTTGGCGTATCGCCTCGACAAATATCTCCTTGTTCGGTTTTATGAGTCGTAAATCGGACGATACAAGAAGCGGATCGAAAAGTGTCAGTTTATCCCCCGCTATTCGATCCAAAAGCGAACGCGGAACGTTGGTTAAAAGTCCGACCCGATATGTGCCTTTTAGTTTTGCTTCGATAAAAGAAAAAAGCTCTTCGTTCCTGACGGGCGCACGGTCAACGGCGTCTTGGATTTCTTTTTTACTGACCCCGCCTTTTTCGGCTAATGCTTGTATAAGCGCCTCTTCGGACAAGTCTCCTGAATCAAGCACGTCGAGCTTCTTCATCCACTCGGCCCGCTCGGCTTCAGGAACGTAGGTGTCTATCACTTTCTTGTAGGCGGGAGTAGAAAGAACGCCGAAAAAATCGAACAAAATAACCTTCATATAAGAAACTATAGCAGGTAATTGTGCGCCGGGTTGGATTCGAACCAACGAAGCCCGAAGGCGACAGATTTACAGTCTGTTGTGATTGACCACTCCACCACCGACGCATGTATTTGAGCATGCCTCGGTGTTGGTCCACCTCGCGCCTGCTCGTACCTCGCATCGGCGCGTTCCTCGGAAGACCTCAGAACCGGAAGAAACGCAAAACGATTTGCTTTTCTTCCACCGACGCGTGACGGCTAGAATACCACTATTTTTTACTATTTTGAACCTGCTTCCACTTTGGCGCGGTGGAGCTTTGTAGTCCGTGCGTTTTTCTTTACTTCAAAGACAAACTCCGCCTCCGCTCCTGTTTTCCCGGGTTTTACTCCGACTGAAACTGTCCCCCCTTCCATAACGCCCTGGGAGACCATGAACGACGCCACAGGGGTCAGTATTTTGGTTTGGATGAGTCGCTTCAAGGGACGGGCGCCGTAGTGTGGGTCGTAGCCTTGTTTGGCAAGATAGGCATACACATCAGGTTTTATCTCAAGTGTGATGTCTTTACCCTTCAAACGATCTTCGACTATTTTGACCTGCATGTCGACAATGCGCTTGATAGCCTCTTCCGAAAGGATGTCGAAGATGATTATTTCGTCCAAACGGTTCAGGAATTCGGGTCTGAAATAATCCTTCAGACGCTCAGTAACCTTGCCTTTAACAAGTTCGTACTCAGCTTTCTCGCCTTCGGCTTTGGTAAATCCGAACGTCGACATCTTGTCGATAAATTCAGCACCGATGTTCGAGGTCAAGATAATGATGGTGTTTTTGAAGTTTACTTTTCTTCCTTTTGCGTCCGTCAGGTGTCCGTTATCAAGAACCTGGAGAAGTATGTTAAACACTTCCGGGTGTGCTTTTTCCACTTCGTCAAACAACACGACAGCGTACGGGCGATGGCGCACCTTTTCAGTCAAGGCACCTCCCTCTTCGTGCCC
>CAZMOI010000002.1:21877-27946 GCA_964568025.1 uncultured Candidatus Saccharibacteria bacterium | reverse complement strand
TAAACCGTGCCAATGCTTTGGAAAGTTCAGTCTTACCTACTCCGGTCGGACCAAGGAAGAGGAACGAGCCAATCGGACGGTTCGGATCGGCAATTCCCACGCGGGAACGTTTAACGGCGTCCGAAACTGACTTCACGGCATTGTCCTGACCAATAACTTGTGTGCGCAACTCTTCTTCCATGCGAGCAAGCTTCTTCGCCTCCGCTTCGAGCATGCGTGACACGGGAACACCCGTCCAGCGCGATACAACCTGTGCAATATCAACCTCGGTGACCTCCTCCTTCAACACACGACGTGACCGCTGGAAACGCTTCAACTTTCCCATTTCCTGCTCCAGCGCCTTTTGAAGCATGGGGAGCTTGCCGTAGCGAATTTCCGCAGCGCGACCCAAGTCAGCACGTGCCTCGGCAGACTCAGCTTCAGACCGGAACTGATCAATGTCTTTCTTCACGCGACTTATTTCAGCAAGTACTTCTTTCTCATTCTTCCACTTCACTTCCAAGTCAGCCGTTGTCTCACGTAAATCCGCAACTTCCTTCTCTATCGCCTTGATGCGAGTCTTCGTGTTTTTACCGACATTGTCCTCCTCGTCCTTCTTGAGCGCGGCAAGTTCGATTTCCAAACGACGAATCTTTCGGTCGGTTTCTTCCAACTGCGGAGGTTTGTTTTCAAGGGCGATCTTCATTGCAGATGCCGCTTCGTCAATCAGGTCAACCGCTTTGTCCGGCAAAAAGCGGTCGGTAATGTAGCGACTCGACAACTCAACCGCCGCAACGATAGCGTCGTCCGTAATACGTACACCGTGATACAGCTCATATTTGTCGCGGAGCCCGCGAAGAATGGCAACCGCGTCTTCGGTTGACGGTTCCTGGACATAGACGGGTTGGAACCGGCGGGTTAAGGCAGGGTCGCGCTCAATGTGTTGCTGGTACTCCTTCAACGTCGTAGCGCCGATAATACGCATATCCCCTCGAGCAAGAGCGGGCTTCAACATGTTTGATGCGTCCATTGCGCCTTCTGCGGCACCCGCGCCCACCAAGGTATGAATTTCGTCTACGAAGAGAATAACCTTACCTTCGGCTTTTTCCACCTCTTTCATGATGGTCTTCAAACGCTCTTCAAATTCTCCTCGATACTTTGTCCCTGCAATCAAAAGCCCTAGATCCAAAGTAAGAAGTTCTTTGTTTTTCAAAGACTCGGGAACATCGCTCACCGCCATGCGCTGCGCCAAGCCCTCTGCAATTGCAGTCTTACCTACGCCGGCCTCTCCTATCAAAATCGGATTGTTTTTAGTACGGCGCGAGAGTATTTGGATAACGCGACTGATTTCCGAGTCTCTACCTATAACGGGATCAAGCTTATTTTCGCTTGCGAGTTTCGTGAGATTTCTGGTGTACTTGGTTAGGGTTCGCATCTTTTTTTCCTGCGGTTCCGGAGTGTTTCTTCCCGAGCGAAACTCCTGCATCACAGACACAACCGCGTTCCTGTCGATGCGGAATCGGTTAAATACTTCGGCGGCAGGACCCGGGTGTTGCAATACGCCCAAGAAAAGATGTTCAACGGAAACAAACGATTCGTTAAACGAAGAAGCAATTTTTACCCCCGCTTCGAGCGCCTGCGCCAAGTCAGGTGTGAGGTAGAGCTGGTACGAAGGAGAAAGTACCGAGCCTGATGGCGGTGACTCCAAAAGATCAATGACGGAATCGGTAAACAAAACCGTATCTACTTCCAAACGTTCAAGTATTGCAACAACTGCCGACTCTTCCTGCATCAGAAGTGCAGCAACTAAGTGCAACGACGACACATGGTTCTGTCCGCGCTCAATCGCAAGTTCATGCGCTTTTCTGACCGCTTCTTTTGCTTTTGTTGTGAAGTTTCCAAATGGAGGTGGCATATAGAGGAGTATACCAAAAACCCGCAAACCAAGTAACAGGAATTTTAAAAATAAGAGCGACTAACGGGCGGGAGCGACTACAGGTTGAGATGCGACGTTCATAACAGCTCCAACGTCGGATGCGGAGATAAACGTACCCCGCCCTTCAGCGCCGGACGCGGAGGTGTAGACGCCGATAAGGTCACCAAAAATGCTCACGAGGGGCGCCCCGGGAAGAAGTGCGGCAGTAACGCTGGTTTCAATTAAACGCACGGACAGCGGATCTTTATCCTTAAGGGAAACATCCAGGCGTGCCGTCTTTGCCGACACCGCACCAAGGGCAACCCGCTCGGAAGTGACCGATACAACCGCTATGCCCGACTGTCCGAGCTTTAGCCCGCCTGAATCAGCGACACGGAATGCAGAAACCGTTGATGAAGCGCTTTTGGGTGCAAGAACGGCGATACCGATTTCAGGATATCGCTCACGAACGACAAACACTTCGCTTCCGCGTCCAAACGACACCAAATGTTCTTTATCGACGACAGCCGAAGCGGTCAGAATGATTCCTGAAGAGAGTTGCGCGCCTAAACCGACGACCGGAGTCGTGCTTGAAACACCTTCGTGCACGCGTCCTGTTTTTGAAAGCGCCTGCGCAATAGAGTCGGTCATCAAATCTTCTTCTTTCACGACGACAGTCGTTTCTTTAACCGTCTGTGTGACCTGCGTATCGCCCGACGGAACAATAGTTTCAATAGTGCGCTCAACAACCTGATTTACCGTATTCGTAACCGCAGGAGGTGCCTGCGCCAAAAGCGACACCGTAACAATACCGGTTGCAATAGACGTCACAAACGACACCAGGAGCGCCAACAATATGATTTGCGTCGTGGAAAGCTCTTCAATATCCATAAACTCAGTATACCTCCGCGTCCTACGTTTTCTTCAACTGCTTGAGGACAGGGGTGATTCCCCACTCACGCACCTCTTTCGCAGATATTCCTGCGGTCTTCATATCTTTCAGGGTCAACGCACCCCTCCGAACATGGACAAGAATATTGTCCCGTCGAAACTTGGTCAAAGAGCCTTCACGGGCATCTTTTGCTAAACGAGTCGCGTGTCGCAGATGCAATTCTCTACGTATTGCAGATTTTAAAACAGCAGCACGCGCCTGTTCGTCTTCATTTCCTTGCATCGATCCCCATTTCGGAACCAACAGCCCGACACGACGTACCATTGTTTGAAGTTCCTCAAGAGAACATGCGGAACGCGTGGCGGGGTTCCGCATAATCATTTCGCAGTTGGCGAGTTCTATGAAGTTCAGTTTCCGTTCATCTGATGCTATCCGATCGGCAATTCGAGTTACCTGCGGTGTACGCGGAACAAAAGGTCTGCGTGTACCGTTAATTACCCTGCCTTCGAAAAGACGCGACTTGTTCATAGTTGTGGCTTTTGACTATACATTTCGGTCAACGCTTTAGCAAATAAAAAACGCTTTGCGTCTACACGCAAAGCGTAAGTCACGAAACTAATGTTTCGCAGAAAAAATTATTTGAGAAACGCGATGACAATAAAAAGTGCGATCGCGCTCTGTACTAGGAGCGGTACCGTCATGAGCTGATGATACCACTCCTGTCAAGTGAAGTCAAGCCTTGCGGAGTGCGATATCCACTGACTTTCGAAGTGCTGCAACTGCTTCCGTAATATCCCCTCCTTCAGTCGTCGGACCGAGAGAAAATCGAACCGTCCCGCGGGCTAACTCTCTATCTCCGGTCAAAACCTCGACTACATGGGAATACCCCCCACCGGACCCCCCACAGGCGGAGCGGGGCGAAACAGCAATCCCCTCCGCGTCCATAAGAACGGTTAGGTAGTCGCCATCGACACCGGGAATGGCAAAAAGTGCATTGTTTGCTATGCGCCTTTTAGGGTGCCCGATGAGCTTTGCTTCAGGAACTACACGAAGAACTTCGTCGATAAGTCGGTCGCGAAGCGACCGAACCCTCTCCTCCCGCTCTTTTCTCCCCTCTTTTGCCAGAGTAAACGCAACGGAAGCGCCGACAATACCGGGTACGTTTTCAGTCCCCGGACGAATACTGCGTTCTTGTGTACCCCCTCCCATGATTGGCGCGAGCGGTACTGAAAAGTCACGGTACAAAATTCCAACTCCTTTTGGCCCCATAATTTTCTGCGCGTCATACGACACTAAATCCGCTTTAAGCACGTGAGGTCCTGCTTCCAAGTACAACGGCGACTGTGCGGCGTCACAGTGGAGTACAGGAAAGTTGCACTCGGGAACGGAAGTTTTGTAGAGAGAAATACCCCGCTCACGCCAACGTCGTACTGCATCGGCAATTTCTGCTATCGGAAGTATGGAGCCGGATTCTGAATTTACATGCGCAAGAGAAATAAGAAACGTCTCGGGTTTCAGGGCGTCAAACACAGTGTCAGGGTCAATGCGCCCGTCAAACGAGGTTTTAATATACGTAACCTGTACGCCCGCATCTTCAAGAAACGCAAATGCTTCCAAAACCGACGCATGCTCTGTTGCAGAAGTTACCGCGTGCATGTCTTCATATCGCACTCCGCGAGCGTGGAGTGCTACTGCCGTACCGCGAATCGCCAAATTGTTTGCTTCGGTCCCGCCGGAAGTAAAAACCAGCTCTTCGGGTTTAACCGATACGCTTGCGGCAATAGCTTTGCGTGCATCATGCAGTGCCTCTGCTGCACGCCTTCCCTCTTCGTGACTTGAAGATGGGTTACCGACTGCGTCTTCAGTCGCATAGTACATAGCCCGGGCGGAGGCCGGATGTACGGGAGTAGAAGAGGCCCAATCGAGATATATGCGACGCTTTCCCATCCAGGGCATTATAAAGGACGATGGTATACTTTTCGTACTTTTATGGAGCAATCGAACATGATCGGACAGTTGGTGAGCTACACCGCGGAACATCCGCAGGGACTGGTCTTCTTTCTTTTTGCGGTAACGGTCGGCATTGCACTCACCTTACTTTCATTGCGCATCTCAAACCTCACGAAAGGAGCCGACGGAAAGTCGCTTGAAAACGCAATACGCTCGCTTCATACTCGTGTTGAAAAATTGGAAGCGCATGCCGGAAAAACAAATGCAGAAATTTCCGGAATAGATCGGCGCGTTACACGCGCGGTGCAGGGTGTCTCCGTCGAACGATTTGATCCGTTTCAAAATGCGGGCGGGCAGCAAAGCTTTGCGACGGCGCTACTTAACGAAAAAGGAGACGGCATTGTGATTTCCGGCATCCACTCACGCGACGGTGTGCGCGTGTATGCAAAGGAAGTTTCGGGTTATTCATCGGAACGAGAGTTGTCCGAGGAAGAGTCGCGTGCCATAGCAGAGGCGAAGAAAAAACTTGGCGCCTAACCTACTTTTTGCAAAAGGCTCTGTTTCGTGGTTCTCTTGGTAAGAAATGGCTGAAAATAAGAACATCTGTGTACAGCCCGTTGTAGCAATCGTCGGGCACATTGACCACGGTAAAACGACTCTTTTAGACTACATCAGAAAATCAGCGGTAGCCGCAAAAGAGACCGGCGGGATTACCCAGCGCGTCTCGGCGTACGAGGTGGAACACACAGGAGCGGAAGGAAAGCGCCTGATTACGTTTATCGACACCCCGGGTCACGAAGCGTTTCAAAAAATGCGCGAGCGTGCCGGAGCGGCTGCGGACATCGCCATTCTTATAGTCGCATCCGACGACGGGGTTAAACCGCAAACCAAGGAGGCGTATAAAGCTATACAAAATGCCGGTATCCCCTTCATAGTTGCCTTTACTAAAATAGACAAAGACACGGCGAATATAGAAAAGGCAAAAGAGTCGGTCATGCGCGAGAGTATATACCTTGAAGGCTTGGGTGGCGACGTTCCCTATATTGGTGTGTCGGGAAAAAGCGGTACGGGCGTACCGGAACTGTTGGATCTTATCGTCCTCGCGTCCGACCTCAACGCAATCACGTGCGACGCGGGCAAAGACGTAGCCGCTGTCGTATTTGAAGCGACACGCGATCCGAAAACAGGCATTGCGGCAACCGTCATTATTAAAGAAGGTACGCTCAAAACGGGAGGATTTGCTGTTTGTGGAAGCGCGTACGCGCCCCTGCGTGCAATAGAAGACTTTACCGGCAAACGGGTGACCGAACTTTCCTGCGGGAAACCGGCTCGC
>CAZMOI010000002.1:21324-21867 GCA_964568025.1 uncultured Candidatus Saccharibacteria bacterium | reverse complement strand
TCGCATTACGGGTTTTACCGAAGAACCAAAAGTCGGTTCGCTTCTTTCCGTTGTCGAAACCAAAAAAGAGGCCGAGGAAGCGGTACGGAACGCAAAAGAACAATCTAGAAGTGGTGACAAGCGGCAAGCGGCTGAGAGCGAGAAGCTGACTATACGCCTCCTCCTCAAGGCAGACACGGCGGGTTCTCTTGAAGCGCTCCAACACGAGATTGCAAAAATCGGGAACGACAAAGTGGAACTGCTTGCCGTATCGGAAGGAGTCGGATCCATCTCTGAAAACGACGTCAAAGTATTGATAGGCTTCTCCCCCGCTATCGTGGTCGGATTCAACGTAAAAGTAGAGCCTGCGGCAAAAGACCTTGCCGATCGCCAGCGCATCCTTGTCGAGACACGCGGAATTATCTACGAGCTTGCGGATTGGCTTAAAGAAACCGTCACATCGCTCACGCCAATAGTGGAAGAAGTCTCCATGAGCTCTGCCCAGATTCTTAAACACTTCTCAACATCGGGTTCGAAGCAGGTAGCAGGCGGTCGCGTAACTCA
>CAZMOI010000002.1:18000-21314 GCA_964568025.1 uncultured Candidatus Saccharibacteria bacterium | reverse complement strand
AACTCAAGGCACGATGCGACTCAATGAGCGAGTAACGATTGTTCGTCGCGGGATTGAAGTCGGGCACGGTAAAATCGTCAACCTCCAGATGCAAAAAGCAGACGTGCAGTCTGTTCCCGAAGGAATGGAATTTGGTGCACAGATAGAAACCAAAGCAGATATCATAGGGGGTGACGTTCTTACTTCAACAACTGCGAAAAAAGCTTAGGCTATGTCTCAGAAAAACGACGACCGCCTGCTCGCAGCCATACACACTGCCGCAGCGGAATTCATCAACCGCGAGTCAAACCGACGTTCGTTAGTTACGGTAACGCGAGTCACGATGACGGACGATAAGCATGCGCAAATATTTGTGTCGATCTACCCTGAAAAAGATACCGCTGCCGTTATCGACTTCTTAGGAAGACAACGGGAAGAGTTTCTTAGCTTTATAAAAAAGACGGTAAAACTGCACTTCATTCCGCGCATGACATTCCTGCCGGAACCGTTGGAACAAAAACTTTAGTACCCGGGGTGGGACTCGAACCCACACCCCTTTCGGAACTCGATCTTAAGTCGAGCGCGTCTACCATTCCGCCACCCGGGCTTGTGAGGAGCGGCGCGAAAATTCATTTTCATGCCGTCCGAACATTGCCTGGGCAAGTCTACTTACTCGGGCAATTGATTCAATCTACCATTAACTTACTGTATGATTAAGGGCTATCGGCCACGTCGACAAGTGGTAAGTCAAGGGTCTGCAAAACCCTTATACGCGGGTTCGATTCCCGCCGTGGCCTCAGAGAAGAAAACACCTGCGTGTTTTCTGTGCGGAAATCGAAAGAGGTTGAGCATGTGAGCGTAAGCGAATGCGAAACCCATACTGCCCCTGTAAGGGGAGATTCCCGTGGCCTCCATAATTAAGACACTTACGAACCTTCTGCTTACCTTTCAAAAAACCTGAACTGATACAACGTCGCCGGAAAAAAGAAATATAGAGGGTTAAACTTACCCTTGAAGAGCGAAAACCCTTTCCATCCCGAGTCATCCCCCGCTTTCCAAAAGTTTCCGAAATCCAGGTAGCGCGCCCCGCGGGCAATTGCTTCATCAAAAAAGTTTGCAAAAAGCCCTACCATGACCGGCTCATGGGCAACTTCTTTTCGATAAAAACCGTTCATGTAATAAGAAAACGGGGCGTGCGTCGCGTACATGCGCGCCATACCGGCAACAATACGTTTGTTGGAGCGTCGCCTGACACCTACAAGCACCACCTTCGTTTGCGGATTTTTCATGCGCATCTTTATTTCAAAACATGCCGCACCGCGCATGGTATGAGGAAGCGTGCTTGCCTTGAGCGCCCTTTCAAATTCCTCCCAGTGTATTTCTTCCAGTGTGTACTTTTCCGATACGGAAGACTTCCACGCCTTAAGTCCCCTTCTCGCGCTTTCAGACCAGTGTTTTGTATAGTCTTCTACAAGCGGGACAAAACCTATCTTCCATGCGGGGCGGTCAGAAAATGCGATCCACGGCGGAGTGGCGTCGGATCGTGTAAGGCGTTGCCACATAATCACACGAAGAGGCGCCTTCAACCTTCTTGGAAGAGGAGCGATGTTCGGTTCTGTCTCACTCTTGTAATGTTCAAAAGAAACTGGCCCGAAGCGCCAGTAACTTCCTTCTTCGTGCACACCCACCTTAGCTGGGCTAAAAAATGAAGGGATGCTTTTCAGGCCATCATATTCTTTCCATTCCCGTACAGGGCGATAGCCGTCTGAAAAACTTTTTTTTAGCGCACTTCCCTGAAATATGCCCAAGTGACTTTCATTAAACATCCACTTTTTAAGCGGACTGAAAACTTTCTCAAGAACAGGAAACATACCTGCATGTTTGTACGCATTCACAAGTAAGTAACCGTCGGGTGCAAGCTTTGCATCAAGCTCCGCAAGAAACGCCGGATCTTCAAGTAAGGGCGAGGGCGTTTCCCCATGAAAAAGATCAGCAACGATAAGATCGAACTTTCCCTGAAGCGCCGGAAGAGCGGTACGTACGTCTTCGCATATCACATGCGACAGGGTGTATGGTGCATACAGTTGTAACTCCTTCGCAAGCGCGATCATTTCCTCATCGTATTCAACTACCGTGATATCCGCTCCTTTAAAACGTTGATAATAACTTTTCAGTTCTCCTCCTGCACCAAGACCCAAAAGCAAGATCTTTTTTACACGTTGAATACCTAGATAGATTAAAAGTGCGGCGAGCGCACCCTTCCACATGCGGTGGAGTTCGGGGCCTGTCTGCTGACAGCCGTCTACCGTTACTCGCCATGCCCCACGTTTGTACGCTACAATTTCCCCGTTTTTTTCAGAATGTCGAACAATTTTCTGAGCACGAAGATACATGACAGCTATTGTACCTTTTACGAGTGGGCAGGAGAGGACTTGGTCACGGATAGTTTGCTCGCCTTCGCTCACAAACTTCCGCGACCCCGACTCGGCATTTTGCCAAAGGCAAAATATGCCTCCGTCTTTCTCGTCCTCTAAAACCTTCGGTTTTTTGTGGGCAGGAGAGGACTTGAACCTCCACCCCTTGCGGGACCAGCTCCTAAGGCTGGCGCGTCTGCCAATTTCGCCACCTGCCCAGGTGAAGATTTTTGAAGAATAACACTTTGTTCAGGTTACGGAAAGTAAGACTCTTCCCAAAACTGTTTTATTTGATACAGTTTTGCAATCCGCCCTTAGCTCAGTTGGTAGAGCAGCTCCCTCTTAAGGAGACGGTCCCAGGTTCGAGCCCTGGAGGGCGGACCAAGACAGAATATCCCGCTTGCGCGGGATTTTTGCTTGGTCCGCGGGCGCAGGTATATTTTTGTTTGTCGAAGGCAAGGCAAAAATACCGAGCCGGGGATCGCGAAAAATTTCCGTAAGGGAATTTATTCGTGTCCGGACCGCGGTGTGGACTCGCGACCTAAGGAGCGAGACGACGCAACGAGAGTTGTGAAAATGCAAAAACGGCACCTGCGTGCCGTTTTTTATTACTTAATTCGCCTACTCAAGCGTTCCTGGTGGTGGAGTGATATCAAACGTCGCTAAGAGCGCGCGAAGAATAAGCAAAACCGATGTCATGATAAATATCCCGATAATCCCCCACAGCATGTGCTGGGTACCTTTCGCACGCTCCTTTGGTTCATCGGATTTCAATATGTACCCCACAACGCCGTTCACAAAAAAGAACAGGGCGAGCGCGAACAAAAGCCACATGATCGGATAGACGATCACTTCCGTCAGTCTTTCAACAAATGCGGCGACGCTGTTCATAACGATGTATTATCTTCTCGTGCCACAACT
>CAZMOI010000002.1:17574-17990 GCA_964568025.1 uncultured Candidatus Saccharibacteria bacterium | reverse complement strand
CTATAGACCGTGGGAGGAGTACCCGCATCTTGCGTTATTCTCGGCGGGGCGATGATACCCGCTCCCGATACGTCAAATGTTTCCTGCAAGATACGAACCAATCCCCATATCGACACCATAACGAAGAGCACAATGATGCCGTAAAGCATCAAAGAGCGTCCCGCTTGCTTGCCCTGAGGGGTCGCCGCCGACATTGCATGCCCTCCCATTCCACCCCCCATTGATTGCGCGGCAGATGTGTTCGCACCACCGAGGCTAAAAAGGTATATAACCAATCCCCAGAAAAATGCGACAAGAGCAAGACCCGCGATAATCGGCGTAAGTTGGCCGACAATAGCTCCTACAGTACAAAGAATGTCTTGAATCTTCGTGTCCTGTGCAAAAGCGACAAACGGTAGGAAAAGGGCGAGCGCGCT
>CAZMOI010000002.1:15522-17564 GCA_964568025.1 uncultured Candidatus Saccharibacteria bacterium | reverse complement strand
TAAATGTACGCATAAAAATTACGGACACGATCCGTCTGCTTTTTTGATAATGCACGGAATAGTCATGGTACTCGGATTATTTGCTCCGCTTAAACCAAATGTTTGTTGCAAGATTGCCACTAGTCCCCATACGGAAACGACAACAAAGAGTGTAATAACGCCATAGAGCATCACGTCTCTCCCTTTTGTCTTTTCCTTTTCCTCCCCGTTAAAGTTAAGGAGGTACATCGCCAAGCCCCAGAAGAATGCGAGGAGGGCGAGGCCGATAAGTATCGGCGTCAGCATGCTTACCAATTTTCCGACGTCAAGAAGGACCTTTTCCAATCCGTCAACGGCAAACGCCACTACCGGAAAGAAAGCTAACACTGCGCTTGCGATTATACGGGCGAAAAGTGTCATAGCTTGCTTTATCATATCACTCTATGTGCGGACTAATCTTCACACGGTAAACCGCCTTCAATTTTAATGCACGGAAGATTATTTTGCCTGCTGTCAAAACCCGTGGGTAGGAATGTCGCCTGAATAACCTGCACAATCCCCCAAATTGACACCATCACGAAGAGCGTCAAAACACCATAGACCATGATGTCTCTCCCTTTCTTTTTGTCCTTCTCCTCTCCCGAGAAGTTAAGGACGTACATCGCCAAGCCCCAGAAGAATCCTAGAAGCGCGAGCGCCGTTATAACCGGCGTTATACCGCCGATAAGCATTCCTACCGTACAAATCACCCGCTCCAGCCCCTGTCCACCGCAGCTGTTTCCTGCGAAAGCCGTAAGCGGCATAACGGAAAGCGCGAGAACGAAAAGCATTGTGTATACGGAGCGCATAGTTTGTTCCTAAGTAATAATTAGATTAGAGACCTTGAATTGTCGATGGCTCACCAGGGAAAAACGTTGTCTGAAGTACCGCAACAAGTCCCCCGAGTGAAAACACGGCAAAGAGCGCGATAATACTCCATATCATACGCATCTTTGCCTGCTTCCTTTTTTCAGCATCGTTTGCAGTAAAAAGAAGCTGGGACAGGTTCCAGAAAAACATCAAAAGGAGCGCGGCAGTTGGAACTGCAAGCAGCACTACCTGCGTCGCGATATTGATGATTTCGGCGATACTCCCCGGTGCTGCATGCGCGGCAAACGGCGCCAAAAGCGCCGTTATGCCTACAGTTGTAAAGATTAATTTCATGGCCGAAGGCCCAATTGTCGTTAGCAGTTTCCTACACCTTCAACGCACGGAACATCTTGGAGTTCGTTTTCAGGACTTCCCGAAAGGAACGTATTCTGAAGCACCTGGACCAAGCCCCACACTGATACCATCACGAAAAGTACGATGACGCCGTACACCATCATGTCTCGGCCCTTCTTCTTATCTTTGTCTTCGCCCGAGAAGTTAAGGACGTACATCGCCAAGCCCCAGAAGAATGCGAGGAGCGCGAGTGCGACAATGACCGGTGTAATAACCGAAATCAGTTCACCTATTCTCTCGAAGACATCGATAAGATCGTCATTCTGAGCGAGGGCGAGAGCCGGCATAGCCAGAAGCGAAAGGGCTGCTCCGGTGCCGAAAAACTTTTTCATAGAATAAAAAGGATTCAGTTAATTAATATAAAAGGATAATCTCCTATTTCAAGAACCATTGTAGCACTCGACACGCTGGGGAAAAGACAAAAAGACCTGCGTGTGGATAGACTGCTCAACAAGATAGACTGCTCTATCTTGTTGAGACGGGATATCGGCCGGAGCCATGCCGCTTTAGCGGCGGGCGAGGCGGGGTCGCGAGTACTTGGTTTTTTGCAAGATTACGAGCAAAAAACCTAGTAACTCGTGACTAGACGAAAAACACCGCTACGGTGCCTGCAACTGCTCTACAGTACCCTCTATTGCGAGAGAAAGCGCCTGTGCGCCAAGCACAATCAGAGCGCCTACTAACGCCCAGAAAAACATGTTTCGTACCTTTTTAAGCTCCTCCGGGTTACCTGAAGCAGCTACAAACTTAAAACCGATGAACACAAGGAAAAGTACGAGAAACGGAAACTCTATGGCTAC
>CAZMOI010000002.1:6999-15512 GCA_964568025.1 uncultured Candidatus Saccharibacteria bacterium | reverse complement strand
CGCCTGCAACACGAGTCTCAACAATTCTTCGAGACTATCCTCTTTGAGGGGGTTACAAAGTTCTCCCTCCCTACACGTACCAAGGGCAAGAAGCGGAAACGCAAGAAGGAACGTCGGGAGTATATATGCAAGCGTGCGCCGTACCATAATCGTTATTGTACACCCGGGAGTTCTGAAAGCTCGCCGGAGGCGGTGGACACTGCTTCGGACACTGTCATGGCACCGGAAGCGACCGCTTCTATCATTCTTTTAAATATATCGTTACTGCCTTCGTCTGAAGGGTCTCTGAAAGCGAACGAAGCGAGTGCTGCGTCTCTAAAAATCACAAGGTAGGGGTCGGAAGGTGCGACAGAAAGCGCGTCCCTCCGGACCGACGGAGTGCGGAACATGGTCGTAATCGCCTCCTGAGCACCGACGCCCGCAAGCGATTGCGCAACAAGGAGCGCGCCTGCAGAATTTTTAGCGCCACGCGGAATAACAAGAGCTTTTAGGTCTGTTTCCACTTCGATTCCCCCGCCTCGTATTGAGGGGACGCGTGCAATATCAAAGTTAAGGTTAGGATTTTGCGCGCGTATACCGGTAACTTCAGACGCCCGACCAAAATACACGGCAACCTTACTTGCGATGAACGCTTCACGCGACGAGGGTTGCGAACGGTTCCATGAGTACACGGGCTTTACGGGATCGGCAAATTCCGTATAAAAACGAACTGCAGAATCGCCTGCGGCAACCGCCCCTTCCCGGGCATTAAAAGCAGATTTATACCCCTGCTCCCCTTCCACAATTACCGCATTGCCGAGTTGCCGAATAAGGGAAAGTAGTATTGCTTTCGCGTGAACTACGGTATCCCAACTTCCAAGCGCTACAGTGCCGACTATAAGGGTGCCTTGCTCAGTCGTCTTGGTAAGGCGCGGAGCGAGAAGTGCCAGTTCGTCCCAATGTTTAGGAGGTTGCGCAATGCCTGCGTTCGAGAACAGCGTACGATTCCAGTACATAACCAACGGATCCGCCGTAAACGGGATACCTTTGATACCTTCTTGCGTTATCAATGCCTCCCCCGCTTCAATATATGAGTCCTGAAAATCGCGCCTGCTTATTGAAGAAAACGGAATGGTAAGGAGTTTTTCGCGTTCCGCATAGATGTGCGAGGAATCGAGAACAACAAGGTCAGGGCTCCTGCCTGAAGCAATCGCAGAGACGAGAGCATCAATCATCTCTTCTTCCGGCACAAACCGATACGATACCGAATCAAACGAATCAGTTTCTTCCTGTATCGCGCCTATAACATACTGCATTTGATTGTCTGGGTAGGGTCCCCAAATCGCAACTGAGCCCGCACCCGCGTTTCCGCTTGAAGAAAATGTCGCAAATATGAACACAGCAATTAAGCCTAGGACTATAAATACTCCGGCAACAATGGTGGGGAATGTTTTCATTTGTAAAGAAAGTATACCCTGTCTCTTACTCAGGGAGTCGGGCGACAAACGCGTAATGATGCGTTCCTGCGGGAAGCATGTCGCCGACGGTAAATCCGGCACCTTCGAAAAGTCGCGCAGCCTCCCCCGGTGTAACCACATGATCGGTGTGCGGGCCCATGTTTTTAAACGACGACACCCAATCGACAACCAGTGTTTCTCCGCCGGGTTCGAGTACACGCTTAACCTCTTCGGCAAAACGCGCCTTGTCCCGTATTTGATGCAGAATATTTGCCGCAACTGCAGCCTTCAACAAATCATTCTTGAGCGGAATATGCGTATTCAAATCCGCATGAAGCGTGTAGAGTTTTGCGTTTCGCGATATAGCGTGCCGATGAAGAGGATCTAATACAGGGGCTCCAGTCGATCAAGCGCCGCAAGCGCGTAGTGTCCTGCACCCGTTCCAAAGTCGGCCACCTTTGAACCGAACGGAATCCGTAAATAACTCAACATTTTTCGCGGATCCAAAAACATACATTAATTTTACAGTATTTTTGAGCGCCAACGGCCCACCAAAGCACACTGCTGTGCTTCGGTGAGCACGTGAGCGAGCCGGAGGCATGTTTTTAGAGCACAAAAAACAGCCGAGGCGGGGTCGCAGAATTTTCAGCGCGACGACGCAGAAAATATCTGTGACCAAGAAACATATAACTATCGTACAACAAAAAAACCGCGGGAACTCCGCGGTTAAAAGGCTGTGAATGCGGCTATCGTATCGCCCTCGTAGAGCTTCATAACACGCACGCCCTGGGTCACACGCGAAAGCGACGGGACCTGTTTTAACTCTGTGCGGATAACCTGACCCTTTTTCGACGCAACAATTATTTCGCCCATCTCAGGAGTGATGATGCGACCGGCAATGACGGGACCGGTCTTTGCGGTCACGTTTGCAGTTTTAATACCGGAACCTCCTCGCTTCTGGATCTTATATTCAGACACTTTAGTGCGCTTTCCGTAGCCCAAATTCGTAACCACTACAAACTCGCTTTCTTTCTCGTTTCGTATCACGTCCGCGCCGACAATTACTCCTTTACCCGTAATCTTCATTGCGCGTACGCCTCCCGCGGTCCTTCCCATTTCACGAATATCAGATTCTTTGTAACGGATAGCCTGACCAGCGGACGTTGTCAGTATGACCGAATCTCCCTTCATAACGGGAAGCACTGATATAAGACTGTCTCCTTTCTGCAAGGTCATCGCAATAATTCCGCTCTTTCGTACGTCCTGGAAACTCTCCGCCTTCACTTTCTTTGCCACTCCTTTTTCGGTAACGAGCATGAAAGCGGTTGCTTCCGCTTTAGACTTCATGTCTTTCGGCATGGTGACGATAGACGTCACACGCTCTTCGGTGGAAAGCGGAAGTACGTTCATAATCGACTTACCTTTCGTAGCGCGTTTTCCTTCGGGTACATCAAACATTCGAGTTTGATACACCTTACCCTTGTCAGTGAAGAAGAGAATATGGTCGTGGGTTGAACCCTCCAAGAAGCTTATGACGAAGTCTTCTTCTTTTGTGTTGAGGTCGATAACGCCGACGCCTCCGCGGTTTTGTTTTTTGTATTCCGACGGGTTGGTGCGTTTAATGTACCCGGACTGGGTCAAGGTAAGCATCGCCGCTTCGTCCTGAACAAGATCCTCAGCGCTCATATTCTTAACTCCCCCTTTTACAATCTTCGTTCTGCGTTCGTCAGCGTATTTCTCTCGGAGCGCGAGCAGTTCTTTTTTGACTACGCTCATAATTTTCTTCGTCGACGAAAGAATATCTTCCAACTGCTTAATGAGGTCCTGTACCTCTTTCAGTTCGTCCTCAATTTTCTTACGCTCAAGCCCTGCGAGTTTCGACAGGCGCATTTCGAGAATTGCGGTTGCTTGCCGGTCGGAGAACTTGAACTGCTTCATCAAAGCCGCATGCGACGTCGGAATGTCTTTTGAAGCCTTTATGGTCTTGATGATTGCGTCGATATGATCGAGCGCCTTTTTAAGACCTAACAGTATGTGTTCGCGGTCCTTGGCTTTTGTAAGATCAAACTCGGTACGGCGTTTTACGACCTCTTTGCGGTGACCGATGAAGTTTGAGAGCATTCCTTCCAAAGAAAGCGTCTGCGGAACACCTTCCACAAGAACTACCATGTTGTAGTGAAAAGCTTCTTCAAGCTGGGTGTGTTTGTAGAGGTAGTTCAATACTGCCTGCGGTTGCGCATTGTTTTTCAGTTCGATAACGACTCGTATGTCTTTTGTCGACTCGTCACGGATATCGCGCACTCCTTCCAGCCTTTTGTCCCGAACCAAGTCCGCCATCGCAACAATAAGGTCGGATTTGTTAACGCGGTATGGAATAGACGTTATGACGATAATGTTGTTACCTTTCTTGTCTTCTGTTATTTCGGCAACTCCGCGCACCACGACCGGACCACGACCGGATGCGTACGCATGAGCAATATCTTTTGAGTTATATGCAACACCGCCGACCGGGAAATCGGGGCCCTGAACAAACTGCAACAAATCTTCCGTCGACGCATCAGGATTATCAATGAGATGCACCGTGGCATCCACGACTTCGCCCAAGTTATGCGGAGGGATGTTCGTCGCCATACCGACTGCGATACCGAGCGTTCCGTTCAAAAGAATGTTCGGTACACCTGCAGGAAGAACTTCGGGCTCTTTTTGAGTGCCGTCATAGTTTGCTCTCCACTCGACAGTATCTTTATCAAGGTCCGCAAGTACCTCCGCGGAAAGCTTCGACATTTTTGCTTCCGTGTAACGCATCGCCGCGGCCGAGTCACCGTCAATAGAACCAAAGTTACCCTGACCGATAATGAGCGGGTACCGCATCGTGAAGTCTTGGGCCATTTTGACCAGTGCGTCATAGACCGCCGTATCGCCGTGCGGATGGTATTTACCCAAGACATCGCCGACTACCGCCGCTGATTTGCGTGGTTTCGATTGCGCGGTCAACCCCATGCGATGCATGGTGTAGAGAATGCGACGATGTACAGGTTTCAGTCCGTCTCTAACGTCAGGAAGCGCGCGCGAAGTAATAACCGACATCGCGTAGTCAAGATATGACTCACGCATTTCGGTTGTGATTGAACGCGAAACGACTCGAAGGCCCGTATCGGCCTTCGCTACTTCTTCAGGTTCCGGTTTTTCCGCTTTCTTTCGAGCCATTTATCGAAGCATTGTAACAATAAAAGCCATCAGAAGCCACGCTCGGGAGAGGCGCCAGAGGAGGTGGCGGATGCGGATTCTGGTGCCTTTTCGGTGGATGATGCGAGGGGCTGTATTTCGAAATACGGTGTTTCTGTGCCTCCCTCGGGAAATTGAGGAAACGGCGGGAGTGTGACATCAGAAAAAAGCGAACTTGCGGAGCTCGGCGTCGCAGGTTGCGCGCCTTTCATTTTTTCAATCCGCTCCGGAAGACCCGAGAAAAAGAACAAGAACCACAGCAGCGCAATACCACCTACAGACCACAGCGTCACAACGGTTGCAATACGCCGGCTTGTTTCTAGCGGTTTTTTTCGGATTGACGCTACGAACTCAAAAAAACCCATGGTGAGTTATGCAAGCAACACGACGTCGCCATCCATCGCAGCAAGTTCCTTCGCGCGAACCGTAAATTTATCCCCTGCTTTGAGTGCCTCTCCGCCTTCGGCTTTTATGAATGCCTGCAACTCTTTCTCGCTTCCGACTGCGTACGGAATAATAGCCTTGGGTTCTACACCGGTTACTAACTCATGCGCGCCTTTCGGATCAAGCGTGCCGTCACCAACCGGAACAAGGACAATGCCGATGTTGTCGAGCTCAGCGCGCACCTCCTGGGACAGCTTGGGCGAGGACAATGCTCCTAATATAAGAACGCGTATACCGTCCATCTCCATGATGTACACAGTGTTACCTACGTCCGACAGCACGTCGCCGTAATCCGATCGCGACGCAAAACCCGTTACAGTAACGTCGCCCACTTCATACGCACCGGGTCCACTTATGACAAACGGCTCTTTTTCTCCGTGCGTTGCAGTCTCAATGCCGTTCCAATCCGCATCAGGCAAAGACACGATAACGACATCCGCGCCGAACTTAGACACCTTATGTTTCTTCGACTGCTGACTCGGGGGGTTAACGGCAACAGTGACAGGGCCGGCGGAAATCTTGAACCCGTATCCTCCTACTTTCTGAATAACCATAGTGCGATGATTTTATCATGCTCTTCAAAGAAAACAGCAAAAAACAACCCTGCACCCAATTGTGCTGTGCTAGACATAGCACAGTTGCGGAGGGAAAGCGCTTCTGCTACTATCCTCGAACAAAGCCTATAAGGGGCCTTTGTCACTTCGGAGCGGATTAATCCTTTCTATCGCGAGATAGAAACACCCGCCCTGATTACTGATAAAAGAATGGCAAAAAAGAAGAAAGTGGCTGTGGCGCCGTTGAACGACGCGATGGAGAAGCTCCTTACGGAGTCTCTTACTCCGCCTGCGGCAGGCGACACGACTGAAGGACCGGTTATTCATATCGGTTCAGGAAAGATCTACATCGATCTTCCCCCGTTCGGCACGGGCATCATTTACGGCCGGGAATACCTTTCCGCACGCGATGTGTTAAAAAAGGTCGCTTTGGGCGATACGGTTTCGGCGAAAGTCATCGGCTCATATAGCAAAGAAGGCTACATCGAACTTTCCTTAAAAGAAGCACGCCAGGCAATGATCTGGGGCGATGCGGAAAAAGCAATTGCAGGAGGGACTGTGTTCGAAGTGTTGGTCAAAGAGGCAAACAAGGGCGGTCTTATCATGCAGTGGCAGGGCATCCAGGGTTTCTTGCCTGCCTCGCAGTTGAAGCCCGAACACTATCCTCGCGTTAAAGAAGGCGACAAACAGCTTATTCTCGATGAGTTGAAGAAATTTGTCGGACAAAACCTTTCTGTTTCAATCATTACGGCTGATCCCCGCGAAGGAAAACTTATATTCTCCGAACGCGGAGGCTCGAAAGAAAACAAGGAAACGATGGTCGACAAGTATGCGGTCGGCGATGTCGTTGAAGGAGTAGTTACGGGTATCGTTGACTTCGGTATCTTCGTTAAAGTTGAAGACGGACTTGAAGGCTTAGTGCACATTTCAGAAATCGACTGGGGCTTGGTCGAAGATCCTCGCCTCTTCTCAAAGGTCGGGGATACCGTAAAAGTTAAAGTTATCGACATCAAAGACGGCAAAATTTCACTTTCGCTTAAGCAGATGTCGGAAGATCCGTGGGTTTCCGCCGGAAACAAGTACAAGAAAGAAGATTCCGTTGAAGCGGCGATCATCAAGTACAACAAGTACGGTGCACTGGCTTCAATCGAGGAAGGCGTTGCAGGATTGGTTCATGTTTCAGAATTCGAAACTGAAGCAAAACTCCGCGAAGCGCTGTCTCTCGGCAAGACCTACAAGTTCAAGATCACTCTCTTTGAACCGAAGGATCACCGTATGACACTCTCGTTGGTTAAGTAGCCAAACTAAAAAATCCCACTTAAGGTGGGATTTTTTAGTTGAACCGGTTCATGCCGACGTGGCGACCCTCTACGACAATTGTTTCAACCGCTTCAATCACTTTCTTAAAAGTTTTCTTCAATTCCGCTTCCTGATCCGACGAAAATTTTCCGAGAAGAAACCTCACCACTTTCTCTTCCCCTTTTGGCTTTTTAGCGACACCTTTTGGAGTTTTGGGTGACACCCCTATTCGTATGCGCACGAACTCGTTCGTCTTCAATGCTTTAATTATTGACTCAATTCCGTTGTGCCCACCTGACGAGCGACCGTAGGATATCTTCATCGTACCTAATGGCATATCTATCTCGTCCTGAAGCACAATCACGTTCCCCGCGTCCTTTTTGTTGCGTACAAAATGCGCAACGGCGTGCCCGGAGTTGTTCATAAAGGTGTCCGGCAACACGAGCGTCACTTTTTTGCCTCCTAGTGTTCCCGTAGTCCACTGCAATTTTGGTTTTTTCTCTTCTTTCCAGGAAATCATGTCATGCGTCGCATGAATTCGCTCCACTGCCATGCGCCCCGCGTTATGGCGCGTACGTTCATACTCTTTCCCCGGGTTTCCTAAACCAACAATGACATGCATCGTCGTGTAATTGTACACGCAAATACACGAAAAGTATTTCGACACAATTTTCTACTTGTGCGCAATACCGCACGCACGTACAATTGCCTGTATGTCTGATAAGAGCGCGCTCCTCGACGACATCATAAAGTTCGCGCTCATTGCACTTCTCATTGTTGTTCCGCTTCGCGTCTTCATTGCACAACCGTTTATCGTACGCGGGGCTTCGATGGAGCCTGTGTTTCATAACGGCGAATACCTCATCGTCGACCAGCTGACCTACCGTATGGAAGAACCCGAACGCGGGGACGTCATCATCATGCGCTACCCCAAAGACCCGAAAGTGTTCTTTATTAAGCGGGTCATCGGTCTTCCGGGAGAAACGGTGGAACTTCAGGGCAAGCGCGTCATTATCCGCAAAGGTCCGGGAGTAGAACCGCTCATTCTTAACGAGTCGTTTATCGAAGAGTCGCGCATGCGCGACGAATACGGAACATACACACTCGCATCAGACGAATACTTTGTCATGGGCGACAACCGCATTGCCTCTTCCGACTCCCGTGTGTGGGGTGCATTACCGCGCGAAGACATTGTCGGCAGAGCATTCGTGCGACTCTTTCCGCCGACACGTATGGATGTGTTCCCCGGCAAAGTGGATTTTACTGAAACCGAAAAAATAGCCGATACTAATTAATAATTTCAAACCTCATGCCGACATTTGAACGACGCGGTAAACACGAATCCCTCGACAAAAGCATTTCGCAAATTGCTTTCGCTTACGGTTTTTCATCCGCACCGGTCGCGGTCTCCAGAAAAACAGTCGCGTCTATGCCGAACGTTGATCCGAAAGCTGCCACTGCAATTTCCGTATTGAAAACCGCGCGCGCAGTTTCAACACCGGTACAGGTGTGGGGCGGAGCGCGAAGCAATTCGGGAAGCACCGTTGTGTTCGGT
>CAZMOI010000002.1:0-6989 GCA_964568025.1 uncultured Candidatus Saccharibacteria bacterium | reverse complement strand
ATTTCCGACAGGTCGTCCGGCCTTATGCGCGCGTAGTCGAGCGCGGCCTGCTGGACCTCGCGAATATCGGGCCCGTCGTTTGCAAACGCGCTCATTGTAAAAACCGCGCTGTCGGTCGCGGAGCTTGCGGGATTCCGTGACCTTGCCGTCCTGGTATCCTCCGTTGGCGACAACGAATCCAAGAAACGATTCACACGCGAGCTTGGAAACTTCTTTAAGAAAAACGCTGACGCAATTCCGCAGCATCTTAAGTCTAAAGCGGTGTCGGATCCTGACGCTGTATATCGTGAACTGTTGTCGGAAAAAAATCCGCTCATCGAACGCGCACCCAGAACCATAGACTACCTGTCGGAAAATTCGCGCAAAGTCATGCTCGAAACCCTCTCGCTCTTCGAGTCCGTCGGTATTTCTTACACTATCGAACCGCGCATGGATGGTAATTCAGGGCTTCGAACTGAATTAGTGTTCGTTATAGAAGCTACGGGAAAAACCGGAGAGAAAATCCGCGTTGCAGAGGGAGGCCGATACGACGAAGCGACCCGCAAGCACTACGGCGTCAACGCGGAATCTCCGACCGCAGTTTCAATCTCGCTTCCCCGTTCGGTTGACTTGGACACTCCGGATCGTGCTCCTTCATGTTTCGTAGTTCACGTGGGCGACGCCGCAAAACTGCGCGCGTTTACCCTCTTGGAGGCCCTCTGGCGGGCTCACATTTCCGTAACTCAGGTCCTGATGGCAGACAACTTCCGTGACCAGATAGAGCACGGCAAATCTTCAGGGGCAAAGCACCTTGCGATTATTGGACAGCGGGAGGCCTTGGACAACACCATCATCATCAGAAATACCGCAACCCAAATGCAGGTCACGGTACCCATGGACAAACTCGAAAGCTACCTGAACCGCGCGCGCGTAAGATGACGAAGCTTAGAAAAGATACTCACCCTCCACTCCCAGACGTTGTTGAGTTTTTTGCCTCACCAGAACCACAACGAGAACATATAGATACAATCATAGAAGAGACCGACCGATTAATCAGAAAATCTTTCTCTCCAGCAGACGCAAGACGCAATCCGAAAGTAGAAAGAAATTTACGCATGCTGAGTGCCTTGCAAGGTGTTTCGTACGAAAACACATGCACAACATTTGGACTTCCTCTTTACCCTGCAGAGAAAGCGCGTATTACTTCGCCTCATAAAGAAGTGTCCCCACAAGGTAAGACTGTTCGTCAAGTTGAAAGTACGAGATGGAAAAAAAGAAAAAACATTGAACCTGTCATTATTGACCCTAACCGAGTACTAGAATTCATACGACAAGGAAAACGGCCAATAGACATCGCGCACGAATTAGGCTTGGAAGACCAGTATGCACGAAAAAAATTAAGAAATTTCCTTGTAAATTCTGGATTCACCACCATTGAACGGCAACGCATTCAGAGAGAAGCAAATCAGGATATTGAGATGCTGATCGAGCAGATAAAAGAAACTGTGCAAAAAAACAACTATTTTGACAGTCATGTGTCTGTATTGATTGAAGAGTTGCGGGCGATGTATGATATCTCACTGAGGCAAATCGCTGAAGAAATTCTCTTCTGCGACGTACAACTATTGTATGCACACAGACAGATCCATAAGTAGGTTACAGGTTTGCACGAATAGCGTGTTTGTGCTTAAATAGCACGCTATGGCAGTAAACGTATCAGTCGAGAAGAACGGCACGGAAAATTCCATGTCGCTCATTCGTCGCTTCACGAAACGCGTTCAGGGCGCGGGTATTGTCCGCAAGGTCAAAGGAAACCGCTACCGCCTTCGTGCACAGTCGAAAAACCGTCGCAAAATGTCCGCCTTGGTCCGCGTCGAAAAACGCGAAAAGACTCAGGAAATGGAAAAGCTCGGTCTTATTGAACCGAAGTCCGATCGTCGCGGAGGACGCCGTTAGAGTGTGACCGTTTTCTCTCTCACCAACACCACCAGAAACCCTCATCCGAGGGTTTCTTTTTCTAAGATTAAAGAAGCGGTTTTGGGTAAGCGATACTCGCTCTCCGTAGTGTTCATCTCTCCGCAAAAAATGATGCGTTTGAACCGCTCGTATCGGCATACACAGACATCAACCGACATTCTTTCCTTTCCCCTCTCAAAAACGGAAGGTGAAATCTATATTTCAATGCCGGATGTAAAAAAGAAGGCAAAAGTGTTTGCCATGAAAGAGACCGATTACTTTAAATATCTCTATATCCACGGCTTGGTTCATTTGAGGGGGCTCGACCACGGAAAAAAGATGGATGCCGAAGAAAAGAAATACTGTCGGCGGTTCAATTTCGTTTTTCCCGAGTAGATACCGCAAAAAAGGGCTCATACGAGCCTCATATAATGGTATGCTTGTAACACAATGGCGGGGCGTATTGCAGTTGGAATTGACGTAGGAACGTACCAGGTGCGCGTTGTCATATCCCGCGAAGATTCGTCGCGCATCTCGGGTTTTCCAAAAATACTTGGCACGGGATACGCAGAGTCAAAGGGGCTCCGTCACGGCTATATCGTGAACCATGACGACGTTGCACACTCAATACGTATAGCCGCAAACCAGGCGGAAAAACTCGCAGGGGTTCGTATCAAGACGGCTTTTCTTTCAATAGGCGGAATAGGCATTGATGAAGTAAAAGGAACCGGGGAAACGGTCGTTGCCCGCGCGGATGCGGAAGTAACCGATCTTGATATTGAGAAGGCAATGAACGCCGCGCGCGAAAACGTTTCAGGCAAACTGGTAAATCGAAAAATCTTGCACCAGATTCCCCTCTCCTACTCCATAGACGGAGCGGAAGTGCTGGGTCGTCCGCAAGGCATGCGCGGAACAAAGATAGCCGTTGAAACATTATTCGTCACCTGCCTTAAGCAACACGTGGACGATTTGATAGAAGCGGTTGAAGGCGCGGAAATAGCGGTGTCAGACACCATGGCGTCCCCGCTTGCAGGATCCATCGTCACATTATCGAATGCGGAGAAAAAAGCAGGATGCGTATTGGCGAACATCGGAGCGGAAACCGTCTCAATAGTTATCTTCGACAACGGCATGCCGGTGTCGGTTAAAGTATTTAAGATTGGTTCGATGGATATAACCAAAGACATTGCACTTGGACTGCGCATATCACTCGAGGAAGCGGAACAGTTAAAGCTCGGAGCGATTACCAACGCGCAGTATTCAAAAAAGAAACTCGACGACATACTCGCAGCGCGCCTCACTGACATATTTGAATTGATTGACGGACACTTGAAGAAGCTCGGCAAAGATCGTCTCCTTCCCGCCGGAATAATTTTGACCGGCGGGGGTTCAGGTATCGGTCCTATTAAAGAAATTGCGGAATCATCACTCCGTCTGCATTCAAAAATCGCCGCTATGAACGTTGCGTCCGACACAAAGATAAAAGATTCGACCTGGGCGGTCGCGTACGGCATGACAATATGGGGACTGACGGGCGATTCGTTCGCACGTCCCGCCGCAGGAGAGGCTGCAAAAGATATTGGGCGCTCAATCGGAGGATTTTTGAAACAATTCCTCCCCTGACAACGATACAAAAGCATAAAAAGTCAAACATTGCCACGTCACGTACGTGGCACTATCATATGAGGACTATTTAATGAATTTTCTTTAAAACCCTTACCTCTCATGCCTCAAATTCAGACCGACATGCAGTCCTCTGCCAGAATCCGCGTCATCGGCGTCGGAGGCTCCGGCAAGAACGCTTTGAACCACATGGTCAACTCCAAGGTAAAAGGAGTCGACTTCCTCGTCATCAACACTGACGCACAGGACCTTCAGCAGTCACTCGCACGCACAAAAATACACATCGGTAAGAATTTAACGCGCGGACTTGGCGCGGGTATGAACCCTGCAGTCGGAAAGCGTGCAGCGGAAGAAACACAGTCGGAAATTCAGGACTCGCTTCGCGGGTCCGACATGGTGTTTATCGCGGGAGGTATGGGCGGAGGAACCTGCACGGGTGCGGCACCGGTAGTTGCGAAAATTGCAAAAGAAAGCGGAGCGCTCACGGTCGCGGTTGTTACAAAGCCGTTCTCGTTCGAAGGTCAGCAGCGCATGCGCCTTGCCGAGCAGGGTCTTGAAGATTTGCGCAAAGAAGTAGACGCGCTTATTGTCATCCCGAACGACCGCATGCTTGCAGTGGTTGACGCAAACACCACCGTCAAAAACGCATTCGCTATGTGCGACGAAGTGTTGCGCCAGGCGGTTGAAGGTGTGTCAGATTTAATTACGACTCCGGGCAACATTAACCTCGACTTCGCGGACATTAAATCAATCATGGAAGACGCGGGAAGCGCGCTCATGGGTGTTGGCGTTGCTACGGGAGACAAGAGAGCGGAAGAAGCAGCTCGCGCCGCTATCAATTCCCCGCTCTTGGATATCTCCATCAACGGTGCAAAGGGTGTCTTACTTTCAATTGCGGGAGGCGAAGATTTGTCTCTCTTGGAAGTTCAGGCTGCTGCACAAATTGTTACGGAATCCATCGACAAGAATGCCAAGGTTATATTCGGTACATCTAAGGATGAGCGTTTGAAGAAAGGCGAGGTACGCGTAACCGTCATTGCGACGGGCTTCCCCGAGGAAGGCGGAGCAACGCGCGGACAGCCTCTCTTCCAGGCAACGTCTAAGAAAGAAAAGAAAGAAGAGGACGGCAAGATATTTAATACCATCATGCCTTCGCCTATGAAAGACGAGGAAGCGGTCGCTCCCGCACGACGCGAAGAACCCGTACCAAAACCCGCGGACGAGGACGATGATTGGGGTGCAGTACCCGCATTCCTCCGCCGTGGTAAAAAGAACTAAAAGATATGACACAACCTGAAGCACAAGGTGCAAGACGAAATACAAGAATCGACATTCGTGCGCAGGATGTTTTTATAAAGAGGCTTCTCGCGCGACAGACAAAATCAGAATTGGAGAAGAAGGGTGACAGAGGCGACTTAGGCTATCCGGTATTTTATGGGCCAAACGGTGACGGATAGTTATGGCACGCGAAGGAAAAGAAGGAGTTATTGATGAAGCAACCGAGTTCGTGCATTTTTTGCAGAGCGAAACGATACGCGCAATTCACGGCAAGACAACAAAATTTCCCGGACCTGTATGGACGGACGCAAGCTGGCTGAGACGAAAACTACAAACCGCAGGGGTCGAACCCGAAACAATCGGCAGATTTGATACGGCGACTCGCATATGGGCAAAAATTGAACACGAACATTCCGACGGAGGAATGTAATATTCCATCCGCATGGAACCTATCCCCCGAGTGCTTGTAGAGAGATACCTTCGAAGCGAGGCCGAAGAAATTGCCGGAATAGCCGCACGTGAAGTAACAAAAGCGATGGTTCGCGGCTCAAACCTGGGATTTGATCCGGATCTCATGCTCATACAAATTCAAAACGCGTCGAGTAATATGGAGCGCTATCCTGCCCACCATCCTGAATCAGCGGAAAAAGAACCTCAGATGAAACGCGCGCTTCGTAATTGGAGGATTATGCATAATACTCGCTGGCAACCACCGCAGCTAATCGTAGAAGACCACTCTTAATCATATGGACGGAAGACTTGCACCCCGTAAGCCCCTTAGTTTCTTTATTGAGGCGGCAACGCGCGCGCACAGTGACATTCCGCGCGTTTTAAACGGTCAGGAACCGCGCATGAGCCTTGGCGACAACTACGATGCATTCGTTGCCATGCACAGTGCCGACATCGAAGAAAGCGTGGCTAGGCGCATTCGAAGCGTCCTTTTTGAACACCGGGAAGTGCTAAAAGGCAACCTGCCCCTTCCCGTTGAACCGATTCGATACGCGGAAGAGCTTTCGTAGTTTCTATTCACTTCCCTTTTGCCCCATAGGGCTATACACTAAGATACTTATATGTACGATGTTGCGATCATAGGCGGAGGTCCGGCCGCAGCGGCAGGTGCGGTCTACGCAGCCCGTAAGCTTTTAAAAACGGTTCTCATTACGGAATCGTTCGGCGGACAGTCGGTCGTTTCAGAGGAAATTCAGAACTGGATAGGAACCGAGAAAATTTCCGGCGCTGACCTTGCAAAAGCGCTTGAGACGCACGTCCGCGCGTATGCGGGCGACGTAGTTGAAATACACAAAGGCGAGTGGGTTACGAACGTACAGTCAAAAGAGGGTCACTTTACCGTCACTACAAAAGCCGGAAAATCGTTCGACGCAAAAACGGTTTTGGTTGCATCTGGCGGAAACCGTAAAAAACTCGAAGTTCCGGGAGCGCTAGAATTTGATAACCGCGGACTCTCCTACTGCGCATCGTGTGACGGTCCTTTGTTTTCCGATATGGACGTTGCGGTTGTGGGCGGAGGTAACGCGGGTTTTGAAACTGCCGCACAACTTCTTGCGTACTGCAAAAGCGTGACACTTCTTCACCGCGGGGATTCGTACAAGGCAGACCCGATAACGGTAGAAAAGGTTTTGGCGCACCCAAAGATGAAAGGAATGCTCAACACCGAACCGACCGCGGTTAACGGAGAGAAGTTTGTTACGGGACTTTCATACAAAGACGCAAAGACAGGCTCCGAAGGAACGCTCGCAGTTTCAGGCATCTTTGTCGAAATAGGCCTCCATGCATCAACCGATTACGTAAAGGGGCTTGTCGACATGGACCAGCAGGGGCGCGTTATTGTCGACCCCAGGACCCAAATGACGTCATGCGAGGGCATATGGGCTGCGGGTGACTGCACAAACGGCCTGTATCACCAAAACAATATCGCTGCGGGAGACGCGGTTAAAGCGATTGAAGATTTGTACCTCTACCTCAAAACCCACTAGTGTCGGTTTAGATTCTCGTCTTTTTGCCCTTAGCAAGCAAGCGTCCGTCGCCGTTCCAATTGTACTCACGCGGAAGCGGGCTTCCCGGCATAAGGACCGGTTTGTCGTATCGCACCAACTTCAAGGTCGGAATGCGTCAGTAGTCTTCGGCTCCCGGGA
>CAZMOI010000001.1:46362-54234 GCA_964568025.1 uncultured Candidatus Saccharibacteria bacterium | reverse complement strand
AGGATGTGGTGACGCGATAACCAGATGCTTACTACGATCTATGTGCGCTCCTTTTGCCTTAGCGTAATTCCCCCACAATATGAAAACTAAACCAGCACGTTTTTCAGATAGTGCGCGTATCGCAGTATCGGTAAATTCCTCCCAGCCTTTATTCGCGTGCGATGCGGGTAGGTTTGCTTTTACGGTTAATGTTGCGTTCAGAAGTAGAACCCCCTGCTCCGCCCAACGGCTTAAATCCCCGCTTCGACTCTTGAGGGGTTTACCTAAGTCAGATTCGATTTCTTTAAAAATGTTTTGAAGAGATGGAGGGAGTCTGACGCCGTCATTTACCGCAAAGCAAAGCCCGTTCGCCTGACCTTCTCCGTGATACGGATCTTGTCCGAGTATCACGACGCGGACCTCGTTAAATGGAGCCAGGTCGAAAGCGCGAAAGACAGACTTAGGAGGGGGGTACACTACCTCGTTTAGATAAGCATTTCTGACAAATTCGGTTAAGGTTTTAAAATAGGACTTCTCAAACTCATCTTTCAGTTCCTGCTTCCACGTTGGTTCCAGACGTACGCTCATAACTACTTTTCTTCCGATTCGTTAAGGTATCGTTTTGCTGCAGTAAGAGAAGTTTTCTGGTGAATGCGAAGTGGCGTCTCTAAAGACAACTCTTCTTTAAGTCGAAGAGCTATTTTCCGTATGAAAGCAGGACTATAGAGGGTGTGCCCATTTAGGGAAATCCCGTCACCAGAATCAGGAGAAACTTTTCCGATGAGACTCGTGAATGTATTGCTCGAAATATGGAGCGTGCTTATTACCTCTTGCGAATACAAGTACCCTGACTTTCGTAAGGCTTCTTCGTCCGAATTTTCGACTGCGTCGGCGCCTCCCTTTAACCTGCCGACGATCAGGTCAACCATGGCCGGTGTGAAAAAAACGGATTCTTTCCCCCTCCAGAGGGCTTTTTCGGCGAACACAGGATTGCCTCGATTAGCTTCAAGTAACGAAAGAACAAATGCCTGATGCGTAGAGCCTGTATGTTGACGTATCTGTATCAAGACGGTTCCTCGGGCAATAAGTTCTCCGCGTTGCAAACGCCTCCACAGAAGGAGCGAGGCGCTAGTTTGACCCTCAGTATGCCTTCTTGTCATTTTTGAATTTTTTCTAACTGGAGAAGTCGTTTTTTTTCTCCTTGGAGTCCGTTGTAGCCCCCAAGAGTGCCGTCGGATTTGATAACCCGATGGCACGGAACGCTTTTGTCTTTGTTGGTACGCATAATGGCGCCAACGGCACGTGCTGCGAGCGGGTGCCCCGCCTTTGTTGCCACTTCTTTATATGAAAGCGTTTTTCCTTTAGGAATTTTCTTAACAACGCGAATGACGTTCGCTTTGAAATCTTTAACCGAAAAGCTTCGAGGTCTTTTCATTTTTCTTTATACTCCCTGGTTTATGTTTTTCTACGTGTGCTTTAAACTTTTTGCCTGCATAATCTCTATACGTACAGTAGTCACAATCGGCTCCGGCTTCAGGTATATCCGTGCTTGTGAGGCACGCTTTTATCTTCTTAAGTGCACCGTCCATCCAGGAAGCATCACCCGTATGGGCAATCAATGTTACTTCGAATTCAAGAACGCCGTCAAACGCCTTTCTGTCTTTACTTGCGTTTGCGTATACAAAGTAGCCCGTGTCTGAAACAGTGAAGCCGTTTTTACGCAAAAGCCATTGGTAGACCTCCATTTGGCGTTTGTACCCGTCATGCCACTCCTCGTCGAGTGCATCAATTTTTTTGTCCTTACTGGTTGATTTGTAGTCAACCACGATCAATTCACCTTTCGGATTAACCCACACGTCGTCCACGGCACCCGAGACGGTAAAACCGTTTTCCGTATCTTCATAGTCAACTCCTTTAAAATTTTCTCTCCAGACATTGAGTTTCGGATGTTCAAACGGCACGGCATCCACTCCGTAGGTTGTCATCAATGGGTGCGGGGTTCCGTTTGCCCGGTGTATGTCGAATTCTTTCTTAAAAAGGGCGTCTACGGCGGAGTTTAAGTTAAACGGAAACCCAGGAGGGCGGGCGGTTCCTAGAACGTTATCGAGATAGAAGCAACGCGCGCACTCGTGGAAAAGATCTATCTTAGAGCGCGACAAACGCCAGCGCGGTCCGCCGTAGTTCCAGTCTGCTTTTCTGTCTGGTTTGTAAAATTGAGACATGCGTTACGAATTATAGCTGACAGAGTCCGACACTTTCTTTAAGTATCTCGTCGCGTTTTTTGCCGGTGATTCCTGCGCGGTCCAAGGACGAGGGATTGTCGGCAATCATTTTGCACATGGTTACGCCTTCGCGTAACAGGCGAGCTTTATCGGTGTTTGAGAGCGTGGTAAGTACGGTTACGGGGTACACGCCCGTCTCCTGTATAAGGTCGGCCAAACTTTCCCCGCGTGGATAGCTCCATCCAAGAAGTTTTATTCCGGCACAACTGGCGTAGTCAATTGCCTGACCCGTAAACTTTGTGTTTGTAATCAGCCAACCTTCGTCAATTCCCTTTTCTTGCCTGTCTTGTGCGCCCCACTCGATGTCCCAATAACGCGCACGAACATACAAAACCGTTTTGAGATCGGTTTTAAAACCCGGAGTGTTATGAAACTTCAATTCTGCTCCGATCATTTTTTCTCCCTTCTTTAGTACAACATCAACTTCATGCTCAATACACCGCCCCGGAACCATTACCCGCACCCGTGCTTCATACCCGCGCGCCCGCATAACTTCCGCAACAAATTCTTCAAACGGAAAGCCCGTCGGACCAAGTTCAAGTATCGCTCTGCGCATGGAATAACGGGCGGCGGTCGTTCGTTCTTCTTTTCTCAGAAGTTTGAATGCCTCGCGATAGATAGACGTAGTAGAAGCGCCGTCACGAAGACCCTTAGTGATGCGTGCGGCTATGTGTTCCGCAAAATCAGCAGGAGCGCCCGCGTGTTTTAGCGAGCCCACCAGCTTACCTATTTGGAATTCTTCGCGGGTCCCGTCTCCTTTTACTACAATTGGCACTACGCAATAATACCACCGCCGAGTACGGACTCTCCCGAATAGAAAACGCACGATTGTCCTGAAGCGATGAGTTGAGGGTTTTTGAATGTAACGGTATCCCCGATCACTTCGACAGGCAGGAGTGGTTGACGGTACCTGAATCGCGCGGTGATCTCACCTACAGGGGAGCTCCCTAGAACCCAACTGGGATTCGCAAGGAGGAAGGAGGAAGACGGAGATTCCGGAGTTTGCTTTGTGGAAGCCACAAGAATGTTGTCCGTAACGTTTTTCCCGACAACGTAATGCCGAAGACCCGCTCCGCCAAGAGAAAGATGCTGTCCGAGCGTATAAAACCAAACACCCTCGTGTTCGCCGATTTTATCGCCCTGTTCGTTAATAATTGACCCTGTTTTTTCCGGAATGTACCGTTTTAGAAACGCCTGCATGTCAACGTGTCCTAAAAAGCACAGTCCTTGCGAGTCGGGGCGTCTAGCGTTTGGTAGTTTTGCCTCCTCTGCAAGTCTCCGGACTTCTTGCTTCTGAAGATTACCAACGGGAAAGAAGGCATGCTCTAAATCTTTACGCGTCAACGTCCATAAAAAGTACGTCTGGTCTTTTTCTATGTCAGTAGAAACTTTTAGTACCCCGCCGTCATTCACCGCGTAGTGTCCTGTAGCTACGGCGTCCGCGCCGTCTGCTTTGGCACGTTCCCAAAAGGCACCGAACTTTATGGCACGGTTACAGATAACGTCGGGGTTTGGTGTACGTCCCGCCTTGTACTCGCCGACAAAATAATCCACGACGTCTCTTTTATATTCTTCCTCTAAATCATAGGTAACAAACGGGATCTGCAGATGCGCGGCAACACGCATAGCTGACAAACGATCTTCTTTTCCTGTGCATGGCAAAAAATCAGGCTCCCAGCCTTTTATAAATGCTCCGACGACGTTAAAGCCTTGTTTTTTAAGGAGGTACGCCGAAACACCGGAATCAACCCCGCCGGAGAGTCCGACAAATACTGTCTTCATTTGAAATTACCAAAAGAAACCTGCCCGTACGACAAAAGTCAGATCTGGATCTCCTTTTTTCTCAACCGGCACCACTATTTTTTCTTCTTCGCGCTGAGTCTTTGGCGTATGCCCGACTTCGTCTCGCCTAGGCATAGGAGACGGCAGTCGATCAGGATTTTGAGTCATATGTAAAATATACGCCTATAATTACAAAAGGCAACTCAAAATTAAATAAAGGTTTGATTCTTTGCCCGATGCTGACGAAATTCGTTGAATGCCTTAATCGTTGGCGCGTATTCTCTGTTCCACAAAATTTGAATAAGCAACGCTACGCGCTCAGAAGGCTTTTCAGGTAATGTGTGGAAACTGCGCTCCGATGGTTCAAGCGAAGCACCTGGTTTTGCATACCCTTCAAAAATTTTTCGAGCAATTTCCTGAACAAAAGGAAGCAATCGTCTGAATTGAGCCCGGTCTTCGGGTGAAAAATAACGATACGACATTAATATCGATTCGTGCACATCCGGTTCAGGATCTCCGATTTTTTCGGGAAGAACTGCGGGCGTTTTAAAGCGAGTTCCCGTCAAAGGCAGACCCGGTCCGAGCTTGTCGGCAAAAAATCCAGAAGCAGGCTTCCCTTCTTTTGTCATAAAAAGACTATACCACAATTTCTATAAAAATCTACTATAGAGTCACGTGTGTGGTACCTCAAGTCGCGGTGCTGGTTTTTTCCACTCTTCTTCGATTCTTTGGTGCCAGTATGCGATGTCGTAGACAAATCCCGCTGTTTTACCTCTGTATGCGCCTTCGCTCGTAAATCCCGGTGGTGGTCTGTCTTGATAGCCCGAATCATCTTGTAAATTTCGAAGCCATATTTGAAATTCACGTTCCTGAGCTCCTTCAAGAGGAGCGGGATGCAAAAACCGATCAAGACCCCAAAGTGGTTTTTCTATGTCAGATATGTCCACAACAACTCGCTGTCGGGAATGCGGAGTTTCCTTTGCAAGAAAAAGAACTCCTCTCATTCCGCTTCGATCATTTTTTTCATCTCTATAAATCTTTCCCGCAACATGAGTCGCTTGATAGTAACGAAACTCCTCCGGTACAGGAAATCCTAAAAGAGAAAGATTACGAACCGCATACACATCTGCTTCCGAAAGCATGCGTTTCTCAAGATGTGGTTGCATTTCCCTTGTAGCCTCCTTTAAGGAGGTCCATAATTCCTCACGGGAAATACCTCCTGAACGCGACCTCTGACCTGCCGAAGACCCGGCTTCGAATCCTGCCATAGCTACAGAATGCTACTAGGCTTCCGTATATCCCGCAACCCAGGAAGAAGTTTTTGGTCAGCGCAAATATTTGCGATTTTGAATATGTTCGTCAAACGTCTTGGCGTAGTACATGTTTCCGTCTTTACCGGTGAGATAGTAAAGATACTGAGTTTCTGTAGGACGAAGCGCTGCCTCAATCGAGTCGAGGCTGGGGTTTGCAATGGGCGTTGGTGGAAGCCCGCGGTTCGTGTACGTGTTATATGGGGAATCAATTTTTAAATCGCTTCCCGTCGGCGCGTATCCGCTTTTGCCGAGGATGTACCCGAAGACAGCATCAACCTGAAGCGCCATTCCTATCTTAATCCGCTTCCAAAGTATGCCCGATACAATTTTTCGAGTGTCACTTTGACGCGCTTCTTCCTCAATCAAAGATGCCATGGTTACTATTTCATCAAGCGTTCTTCCAGAAGCTGAAATTTCGTCCATGAGTGGCGCAGTCCGGGTATTGAACGTCGAGCGCATAACCTCAAATGCCTCCGGCCCCAAAACTCCTGGTAGAAAAAAGTACGTGTCGGGGAACAGGTACCCCTCACTCCCCTCCGCTGCCGAGAGAAACCCTGGTACGTCAAACCCGGGTAGTGCATCGCGGAGGCGCTCTGCGACTTCGCGATTACTTAGCCCTTCGGGAATTGTTACTTTTACGGAGGAAAGACCGGTAACACCTTCAGCGAGTCGTAAAGCCAAAGAAACAGTGTTTTCGGGCTCTGAAATAAGATACGTACCAACACGCACTTTACCCCCAAATATTCGAGCGACGATCGAAAACGCTTCGCCGGAACGCACCACGCCGGCAGTTTCAAGTATGTTCCCTGCTTCCCTAATCGAACTTCCAACGGGAATAGAAACGAGAGTCTCGTTTGCTAAAAAAACCGGAGGTGTAAGCGCGTAGGTACATGCAAAAAGAAAGAGGGTGACACTCCAAATATAAAACGATTCATACCCGCCACACTAAGCTATAAGTCGCATCCAATGACAGTCTAATTTTTAGAGTGTGACGGGTCATACAGGGAGATTTTCTGGTGGTTCAAGACGTACTCCGCGAAGTGAAGAGAGGGCGCTCGCACGAGCGTAGTGCGGGATATGAAACATGGTTGCCAATTCCTCGGTGTTTAACACAAACGGTGTTCCATAGTACGGAGGTGCGAAGAACGCTCGGCGTCGATACAACTGAAGAAAGTATAAATTCTTTAGTGATGGGATAGCGTTAAACACGTCTGCAAGAGGCGAGCCTATGTTTTTAACCGGATCGTACGCCTGAAACCCGTTCAAATGCGGATCGTCAAAGCGGGCAAGCAAGTTTTCCAGGCGCTGTTCGATGTCCTCTTTAACATCTTTTCGAGGAGCAAGATACAAAGCGCGTACTCCGCAGTCAAAAGAAGGTTTTTTAAGTGCGGTTTCTATTGCCGTAATGGTTTTTCTTGTTTGCTCCGGTACCGCTGTCACGTCTCCTTTCGGACCAAGAAGAGATACGATTTCCCGTTGCGCGTCTTCATGCAAAGAGTCCGTAGAGTCGCGGAACAGTTTACGTTCGCGCTGATGAGGGCGGACGATGAACGAAATCAACAAATGCTCGGTTTCCCCTATGTCCAGCGTTCCTTCAAGAAGCTCCATAAACGTATCGCCTTTCCCTTTGCCGTCTTCCCGTTGTGTGTAGGTTTTTAAAGGATACGGATCGGGTTTTTTAAGATGAAACTCGCGCATGAAAAGCCCCATAGAATAGGGGTCGAACGCGATTTCACGCGAGTAATCCCGTACCTGGTCGATATCAATGTCGCGGTATTCGGAACGAATGCGCGACTCAACCGCTTCCCGATGTGCGGTCGGTAGGTGAACAAAAAAGCGAACCGAGCCTGCGTGCGCCATCACCTCAAACCCCCACGGAACGCGCACGTGTCCGAGAAGATACTCTGAAAGCGGAGTTACGTCGGTCCGATGATAGAGCGCATAAAACACCAGCTCCATCGGACGGGCGCTTCGTGGTGTTTCGGGTCCGGGTTTTAACTCAATCGTTGAATACGGAATCGACATAACGAAGTGCGACCGCACGAACGTCAGCCATAACGGCCATCCTATCCATATAAGAAGCGCGGGGAGCCACAGAGGAGACAAGAAGCCTATAATAGTAACGATAAACGCGGCTATGTCCGGCGCAAGATAAATAAGAAGCGGGGTTCCTACCGCAAGAACGGGCAATACGTATTGCCAGGGAATGGTGATTTTAAACTCGGGACGCTTTCCTCCACCATGTCCTCCGTGATCGTCGTGACCTCCATCGCTCATCAGAAAATAATACCATCCGGTACTTACGGTGAGATCGATAATTTTTCTACATACCAGCAGGGACCGCACAACTCTTTCCCGTCTTGCGAAAGATACCTCGAACCAATAGTGATTCCCCGTGTCATACAGGGGATGCATTTAAATTTTCTGACCTCTGCTGCCTCCTCGTGCACGACCTCAATTGAAAAAGAGCTCCGCCCCTCGTTGGAGGGAGTGGAGCTAAAAGCTTCGGACATACT
>CAZMOI010000001.1:45264-46352 GCA_964568025.1 uncultured Candidatus Saccharibacteria bacterium | reverse complement strand
AGTACTTACCTTTTACTTTGCTGAAGGAAGGGTTCTGGAGGTTAACAATGATGGTGTTGGGCTTCACGTATCGCTCTTTTGCAACGCGCTTCATAATTTCTTCACGCGTAAGAGGTCCGGTTTCTTTAAGAATGTGTTTTATGATTTCGACAACGGGTCCGGGGCGATATCCCCACTCCTTCAAAGCATAAATACCGCGTCCGACAAGAACGAAACGCGCGTCTTTTATCAGCTCGTTGTGGGTAGTTGCTTCATGTGCGGACTTTCCGAAAAGCTTATCAATCGCTTTTGCAACTTCGCGGAAGTGCATAGGCGAGCCATGACGCTTCAAAGCAAGGTATGCGTGGTCACGAATGTTCTTAACCTTAATGCCGGGTGCGGACGTCTTGCCCCACTCACCGAGCGGGTTTCTCATCAGGCAGTTTGAAAGTTCCAACCAGCGTCGTACGACATCTTTTGAGCGGTACTTAGTGTTAACGCGGGAAAGACAGGTCATGACATGGTCGACAAGTTTGTCTTCACTCATCACATCCATCGACTTAACGTTAGTGTGGACCTGCTTTAATGCGTCTTCAACCGCTTTTGCAAGCTCATGGTCAACGTACCAACGCGCCTTAAAGTCATCGGTCTCCTTACCCATCATGAACGGCTTGCCGACAACGAGAAGGAAGTACAAATGGTTCTTGGAGTCGTTATCTTTTCCGAACTCTTCCAAAAGAACATGTTCCGGAAGGACACCGCCGAGTTCACGAATAGCGCCCTCGAGCGCTTTAAGTGCATCACCTTCTTTCTGGAGAGCTGAAGAGTCTTGGAGAAGCTTTATCGCGTGGTTCTCAATCTGACGAACGCGTTCCCGGGTAATACCATAACGCTTTCCGATAGAGTCCAGAGTCTCGCCCTTACCTTTCCCCTGAAGGCCGTAACGGGAAACAAGGACGTCGCGGGCACGATCGGGAAGGGTCGAAACTAAACGCTTGGTTACCTGGTGGGGCTTGAATGCGAGCTTAGGCATATTTTTGTAGTATATAAAGTTGTTCTTGAATAAATTTTTTGGTTAATTTAAACAAAATATAACAACTGTTCAAAAT
>CAZMOI010000001.1:37358-45254 GCA_964568025.1 uncultured Candidatus Saccharibacteria bacterium | reverse complement strand
GCCCAAATTTTCTAAATTTTGTTTATGTCTTTTCCCAATGAAACCTAAACCGACTATAACGAACTTCACTGGAGTTTTATTGTTTCTAATAAATTCTGTTCGAAACATTTATTTTTATCCGCATCTAAAAATATTTTTGTAGTATAATCATATCACGTTTGAGTAAATTGGTCAAATCTGGGGGTCTGGGGATAACCGGAGCGGTCAAAGTCGGTCCGAAAGAACGGTGGCGCGTCAGGGAATGACGTTTATGATCCTGCCTTTCACGTAGACAACCCGTTTCGGGCTTTCGGGAATCAGTTTTTGAAGCGTAGCATCATTTCGAACTACCCTGAGCACCTCCCCTTCGTCGGCTTCCGGAGATACAACAATCATACCTTTCACTTTACCTGCCACCTGAACGGCGATAGTAACGGAACTTTCAACAAGTTTAGTAGCGTCATACTCAGGCCAGGAAGCGAGATGGATGGATTCCAAGTTTCCCAAGTCATGCCACAACTCTTCCGTTATATGAGGAGCGAGCGGCGCCAAAAGTTTCAGGAAAGCTTCGTAGGCACTTTGGGACAGAGAACTGCTTTCTTCAAAAGTATTGAGGAGAATCATTAGCTGGCTTACCGCGGTGTTTAGTGAAAGGTTTTCTATATCTTCGGTAACTTTTTTTATTGTTTTATGAAGAATGGCAGATGCTTCCCCTACACCGCCGTCGGAAACCTTGGCGCGAAGGCGCCATACCCGTTCAAGAAAACGCCTGGGGCCCATAATGTTCTGGGTATTCCACGGCTTCATCGCCTCCAAGGGTCCCATAAACATTTCGTACACGCGGAGGGTGTCTGCACCAAACAATTCCGACACCTCATCGGGATTAATGACATTACCCACGGATTTGGACATCTTGTTTCCGTCTTCAGCGAGGATTGTTCCCTGGTGTCGGAGTTTTAAAAACGGTTCACCAAAGTTTATATACCCGAGTTTCTTTAGCGCCTTCGTAAAGAAGCGCGCATACATAAGGTGAAGTACGGTGTGCTCTGCTCCGCCCATATATAAATCGACGGGGAGCCACTTTTCTATCCGGGTTTTCGAGGCAAATTCCGAAGCGTTTTTCGGATCTGCAAAACGGAAAAAGTACCAGGAAGAACAAACGAACGTATCAAGCGTGTCTACCTCCGGACGCCATCCTTTCCCAAATATTTTTTCCGTGCGCTCGGCAAGTTCTTTTGATTGCCCTAAAGGCGACGTTCCTGTTGGTTTAAATTCAACATCAGTTGGGAGCACCCACGGCAAATGCTCTTCTGGAACGGGGTGTGGTTTTCCTTCAGGGTCATACACAACGGGAATAGGTGCGCCCCAGTAACGCTGGCGCGAGACAAGCCAATCGCGTAGCCGATATGTAACTTTCCGCTCGGCAATGCTTTCGTCAACCATCCATTCGACCATTTCCTGTATCAAGTCGGGGGTTATTTCACGTCCCGTAAACGGGCCTGAATCTTGAAGTACGCCCGCATTATCGTGGGCGTTCACAAACCCGCCATTCGATGCCGTAACAACTGAACGAAGCGGTATGCCGTACTTATTTGCAAACTCAAAGTCACGCGGATCGTGAGCGGAACAGCGAATAACTCCCGTACCAAAGTCCATCAAGGCAAAATTGGCGACCCAGATAGGCATGGTTGCCCCGGGACGTAAAGGATCTTCTGCGTACCGCCCTGTAAAAACACCCAACTTTTCTTTCCCGTCTCCACGTTCCATGGTTGTTTTCTTCTGCATAGAGGCGACGAAATCTGTCACCTCTTTTTCATATTCTGTTCCGCGCACCAATTTTTGTACCAGGGGGTGTTCAGGTGCGATGACGATGTACGTATCGGCAAAAAGCCATGCGGGGTACGCGCTGAATGTTTGCAACTCTAAATCAGAGTCGGCAATTTTATGCGGGACAATGACGCCTTCCTTACGCCCAATCCAGTTTCGTTGAGCAGTTTTAGTTGACTCGGGCCAGTCCACGTCATCAAGGTCAGCAACAAGGTCGTCTGCAAATTCAGTTATTTTGAAAAACCATTGTTCCAAATCTTTTTGCACGACCTCTGTTCCGCATCGCTCGCACTTACCATCAACAACCTGCTCGTTTGCAAGAACGGTCTGATCTTTAGGGCACCAGTTGACCTTAGCTTTTTTCTTTTCGGCAAGTCCGTTGTTATACAGGAGGAGAAAGAACCACTGCGTGAAGCGGTAGTAATCCTCGCGGTGCGCAGCCACTTCGCGTGACCAATCATAGGAAAGCCCCAGTGAATTAATCTGTGCGGTAAACGTTTTTATAGCTTTCTCGGTAGTTTCTTTCGGGTGAATACCTGTTTTTATGGCAAAGTTTTCTGCGGGTAACCCGAACGAATCCCAACCCATCGGGTGAAGTACATTGAAACCCTTCATTCGAAGGTATCGGCTGAAAATATCGGTCGCCGTGTATCCTTCAACGTGCCCTACATGAAGACCCGTGCCGGACGGGTACGGGAACATATCTAAAACATACTTTTTTGACTTATCCGAGGACTCGTCGGCAGCGTAGAGCTTTGCTTCGGCCCATTTTTCCTGCCACTTTTTTTCGACCGCTTTGTGGTCGTACTCGTTTGCCATCAGGCGATTATACCTTGAGGCTTTAGAAGCCGTAATTAACTACTTTCTCGACATTTTTTTCTAAAGCACGGGTGACCAAAAATGTAACGAAGGAAAATGTCAAAAATCCTGCCGCGATAGTAGGTACCGAGAGTGTCGGATTAGCGAGAAGCCACGGCAAAGAGTTCCATATATAAGTTGCAACACCAGTTATTTCTCCAACCGCAGTAACGCCCGGAAGCGCCTCAAGAGCGGCTATGTGAGTACCTATCACTCCCACAATTGCAGTAATCGCACTGATCGGAATTGCAAGCTTCATGAAGCCCTGAAATCTCTTAAAGTCTTTATCTTCTTTATGTATTGCGTCTATCTCTTCCCAAATACTACGCTCAGCATCAGCGCGAGCGCGTTCAGCGTCAGCACGCGCCCGATGTTCAGGATACGCAGGACGAACTGCATAACTTGCCTCGGTGACGCCAACCTCACTTCTCGCACGCGTTTCAAAGCGTGTGGTTTCAAGCCTGTCATCTTCAACGGAAATAGGTACCAGGAATTGTCCTGCTTCAACAACTGCATTCGGCGCCGAGATAGTGCTAACACGGAGAGATTCAGGAATGTGATGCTCGGGAGCTGCTTCGAATACAAGCGTTTCGCCGTTTAGTCCTCGCATTTCAACACCCTGTACAATCTCTCTACTCATATATCTATTATACCATACATATAGTCAAAATGTCAAGCAATATGCTTTTCTTTGAAATACCTCTTTAAACATTACTGTTTCGTAAACGGCGGGTAGCGCTCAGGGTCTATGGTTCGGTCAAAGCACGCCTCCCCTGCCTCGTGTTTCCAGTTTTCGTTTGAAGGATCGATTGCGGGCAAGGGGCGCATGGGACTGGAGTCTGTTCGAATCATTTCTTTTGTCGGAAGATTAAACGAGGCACAAAGCTTGAACGAAGCATTCGAAGTGCGCTCATATCCGTAGGACACACCGCTTTGCGGATCAACCGGAGGAACAAAACCTGAAATCGGGTCATTCAATTCTACAAGCGACGCAGGGAGTGTCTGCTTCGACTGCCAGAAACTGACTAACTGCCATTGAATATTCTGAAGGTCAGCTACTTTCTGATCGTCTATTTTCATAAGACGCGCAGACTCGGGAGAACCGATCACAAAAAACGAAGCGCCGATGGAAACGGCAACCAAAACAAGTGCACCTACGCCAAGCGCCGTTGAAATGCGGGGATTTCTTTCCCATGTACCACGCAGTTCTTCAAGAAAGTACCAGAATATTCCCCCTAAGACTGCAAACACGGTAAGTGCCTTGAGAGCAAAGCGGGTTGAAAGTTCACCCTGAAGATACGAATTCAAAAGCATGATGACGTCTATCGCCATCGCGAGTCCTGCAATGAAAAGCGTTACAACCACAAGCCACCTGCGCACCCACAACTCTTTCTTTGCGGGGTCTTTTTGTATGTCTTTGTGTACCATCCGCAACATCCACACAAAAAGCGGGAACATGACGATGAGCGATGCTATCGCAAAGCGTATCGGGCCTGAATACGGATCGCCGTACTGAACAAGCTCGTCCGGAAACCACGCCTCTATATAGGTGTGAAAAAGAACAATGAATGAAACTGCTGATACGTAGAGCGCTACCATTGCGCCTAGCCACAGGAAAAAATCTTTCGGCGTTACTTTAGGTTTATCCATACGGACAGTGTATCAAAAAACGCCCCTGTGTGGGACGTTGCATGTGATTTATCAAATTTAAATCTTGAACTCAATAACGTCTCCGTCTTTTACTATATATTCTTTTCCCTCAGTCCTAACCCAGCCCTTCTCGCGTGCCTTTGCATAGCTTCCCGCTTCGACTAGATTGTCATACGAAACAACTTCGGCCCGAATAAATTTTTCTTTAAAGTCAGTATGAATTGCCTGCCCCGCCTCCGGCGCGCTTGACCCCACCTTTACGGTCCATGCCCGTGTTTCATCCTCACCTGTCGTGAAGTAATTCATAAGCCCAAGAAGTTTAAAGCCTGAACGAATCAGGTCGTCAATTCCATCGGTCAATACACCAAACTCTCGTCGGAGCGTTTCTTTTTCTTCATCCGCAACGTCGCGCAATTCACCTTCAATACCCGCGTCCACCGTTGTATACACTGCACCCAGATCATCTAAAAACGCCGTAAGTTTCCGATAGCGCTCGTCGTTCATCTCGTCCAGGTTATGTCCGCCTGCCTTCTTGTTAAGAATGTACATAATCGGTTTCATAGTCAGAAGCTGAAGGCCTTTGACTGCCTCTTTTTCCTTATCGGAAAGAGTTGCGGACGAAGCAAGTTTTCCTAAGGTTAAAACGGTGTCCATTTTTTTAAGCGCTTCCTGTTCAAGAACCGCTGTTTTGTCGCCCCGCTTCACATCACGTTCAACGGAACCCAGACGTTTTGCGACTGTTTGCAAATCAGCCAACACGAGTTCGAGGTTAATGACTTCAATATCTGATACAGGATCAATCTGTCCCGCAACGTGCGTAATGTCTGCGTCTTCGAAGATGCGGACTACCTGCGCTATCGCGTCAGTCTCGCGAATGTGCTGAAGAAACTGGTTTCCTAAGCCTTCACCCTCTGAAGCTCCGCGAACAAGGCCTGCAATATCAACAAATTCTACGACAGCGGGAATAGTTTTTGCCGAATTTGAAAGTTCGGTAAGGCGTGCGAGGCGCGCATCGGGAATCGCAACGACGCCAACCGACGGATCAATCGTCGCGAACGGATAGTTGGCAATTAACACCTCCTTGCGCGTGAGCGCTCTAAACAACGTCGACTTACCGACGTTCGGAAGGCCTACTATTCCTAATGAAAGTCCCATACCGGGTTGATGATGCCTAAGTGGGAAGGTTACGTCAAACTGTTAGCGCCCTTTTGCACCAAGTGCGCGGATTTTTTTAAACCACGACTCCTTTGTTTTTTCGGAGGCCCGCTCCGAAGGATACAGGATAGAGGTCTGTACGGGACGTATGCCTGCAAATCCTAACGTCGCACGCGCGAGCTCGTTATTAAATTCTCCGAATAAAAACCACTGTATCCACGGATGGGCGTTTGCAAGCATGATCAAACGACCTGAGCGTCCTTTGAGGTGACTGTCCCAACCTAAGCCGTTTTTATGAAAGTTAAACGCAAAGTGCGGAAGCCACGCCCGGTCAAAAAGACCCTTCAAAAGCGCGGGAGTGGTGCACCACCAGTTCGGATACACAATCACAAAATGCTGGCACCACTTCACGTTTTCTTGGAATGTTTTCAAGTCGGGCTCAAGCTCCTGAATAACGCGGTATCCCTTATACAGGATGGGGTCAAACAACATTTCAGGTAAGTTTTGTCTCCTTACTTCGTGCCCTGCCTCAAGCGCGCCCGCTTCATATTCGTCAGCCATGCGCATCGACAGAGTGTCGACTGCTGGATTCCCCATCAGTATAAATATCTTTTTTTTCATGAATCAGTTTTTGAACATCTGCTCTAATTCCGTTCTGTGTTTTGCAAGAACGTTCATAATTGCTGATTGCTGAGACTCCCCGCTTTTGAGGCGTTGACCTATCTCAGCAACAATAGTTTCAAAAAATTTAGGATTAGATTGAAACGCATTCAACGCTTTTTCCTGTTGCTCTTTCGGCAACGCCTTAAGTTGATTTTGAAGCATTGTTTTGAGGAAAAAATTCTGCAACATGACTCATATCGTACCACGCGCGCGTAGACGTTTTACCTTGTGACTGAGCCGTTATCGTGGTATTTTTCCTTACACTAATACTTCCTATGCAAACTCATCTCGCACGCGCAGTCACGTTTCTTTCCGGAGCATTCAACATGCTCGTCAAGGGCATCAAAGAGCTTTGGATTTGGGCAATGGCAAATAAAAAGATTTCAATTCCCGCACTTCTCGTAGTCGTAGGTGTTGTAATTGCACTTTCTTTCTTTTTCGGCGGGAACGGTCCCGCGCATGAGGCGGACGAGCGTCGTGAAGTTGAGTTAGTATCCGTTGCGGACGTCTCCTCGGGCGAGCCGATTACCGTTATCGGAGAAATAAAGTCAGTTTCTGAAGCATCTGTTGCGCCTGACGCTACAGGACGCATTACGCGTGTCTACCGTTCGCTTGGCGACTACGTCGGGGCAGGCGCTGCTATAGCAGAAATAGAAAACGCCTCCCAGCGCGCTGCGGTTGCTCAGGCGCAGGCTTCCCTTGATAGAGCCAAAAGCGGTTCAACCCTCTCGGGTATTTCACTTGAAGGGGCTACTGCGGGCGCTGAAGCTACTCGTCAGAGCGCCTACGCGGCTCTGTATGACGTTGTAGCGCGCAAGGGTGATGGCGCATTCTCAAATCCCGAAACAGCTCAGCCTGTCTTTTTTGTCTCTATATCAAACTCGGATCTCAAAAATACTCTTGAATCGAAACGCCTTGCTATAACCAATATTCTTAAACGTCATACGACGGCACGTTCGGCTTCCCTTTCCGATTCCGCACTTATTGCAGAACTTCAAAAACTTCGCACGGAAGCATCTGAAATCCGCGAATTTATGGCGACACTCTCGACTGCACTTTCAGGGGGTATTCCTTCCGCATCAGTCTCAGAAGCGGATATTGCGGGATTTCAGGCAAATGCGAGCGCAGGCCTTTCAACCGCTGCAGGTCTTGAGGGAAGCCTCGCTTCCGCGGCGCTTGGCATAGAGTCCGCAAAAGAAAACCAAACGCAGGGCAGAAGCGGAGAAAGTGCCGACGTAGCTTAAGCGCAAGCGGAACACGATGCGGCAAAAGCCGCGCTTGAAAAGACGATCATACGCGCGCCTATTTCTGGAACCATAAACTCGATTTCTCTTGAGCCGGGAAACTTTGCGGCAGCAGGATCTCCCGCGGTGCGCATTGTGAACACCGCGGGGCTTGAAGCCGTTGCATACCTGTCGGAACGCGACCTTCCGCTTATCGTTGCAGGCTCATCCGCGCGCATCTCAGGAATTGCCGACGGACGGGTAAGTCGTGTCGCGCCCGCCCTTGACCCCTCAACCCGTAAGGCCGAAGTGCGCATCGCAATACTTGAAACAGGATCCGGCAACCGATTTGTTGCAGGACAATCTGCAACTATAGAACTTACTCCTCGAAGGCAATCTTCCGCGACTACGATATTTATACCGATCTCAGCTCTGAAAATTACACCGGACGGATCGGTGGTGCTTATTGTTGTCCCTAAAGAAGACGATCCTACCGCAGGAACCCTGGCATCACTCCCTGTGACCATTGGCGCGCTTTCAG
>CAZMOI010000001.1:35184-37348 GCA_964568025.1 uncultured Candidatus Saccharibacteria bacterium | reverse complement strand
GAAAAGTTGAAATTCTAAGCGGACTTGCACTTGATAATAAAATAGTCGCGGACGCACGCGGACTTAAAAACGGACAGGAGATTTTGATTAAAGGTAACTGAATATGAATTCAGTCTGGAACTTCTTTCTCGAACGCAGACAATTTACCTGGCTGGTCATAGTATCGCTTGTACTTGCCGGAATCGTATCGGTACTTGCGATGCCGAAGGAGTCTTCCCCTGAGGTTACCGTGCCTATCGCTGTCGTCTCGACTACACTTCGCGGGGCATCCCCTGAAGATGTAGCCAAGTTGGTAACAAAGGAAATCGAAAAAGAGGTTGCCACTGTTGCCAACATTGACACCCTTACCTCTTCCTCGCGGGAAGGAATTTCGTTCGTTACGGTACAGTTTGATGCTTCCGCTGACCTCGAAAAGTCTTTGCAGGATGTAAAAGACGCCGTTGATCGTGCCGTGCCGTCACTTCCCCGAGATGCTGACGACCCGTCGGTCGCACAGGTCGATTTTGCAAATGAGCCTATTTTGATGTTGTCCCTTTCCGGCGGGTTGCCTCCCTCTGAATTTAACCGCCTCGGAAAAGAAGTTGTTGACGAGTTAGAAAAGATACCCGGCGTATCGCGTGTTGAACTTTCGGGAGTACGTGAACGCGAAGTGCAAGTAGTGCTCCGTAAGGAAGCCCTCGCAGCGTACGGACTTTCAAGTCAAGAGGCGGTTGGTGCTATACAAGCGGCAAACGCTTCGCTTCCCGTAGGCTCCGTTACTGTTGATGCAACCGAGTATGCAATTAACTTTAAAGGCGGGTTGGAGGACCCTACGGATCTTTCGCAGGTGGTTGTAGGTAACGAAGGCGGACGCCCGGTGTACCTCACTGACGTTGCCGATATTGTCGACGGTATTGAACGTCCTACGTCCTATGCTCGCGTTTCAATTGATAGCGCGCCTGCTGAACCGGCGATAAACCTTAACGTGTATAAACAATCCGGCGGTGACATCATCACACTTGTCGGAAAAGTGGAGAAAGAACTTGAAGAAATGCAAACATCTGGAGGATTTCTTGATGGAATTGCGGTTTTGACTACGTATTCGGCTGCTGAAGAGGTAACCGACAGCCTGACAGAGCTCACGCGCGTTGGTATTGAAACCATGATTCTCGTTATGATCGTTCTCTTTTTGACGATCGGGTGGCGCGAGTCCCTGGTTGCAGGACTTTCGGTTCCTCTCTCGTTCGTTATTGCGTTCACCGGACTGTACCTTTCCGGGAACACTATAAACTTCGTTTCCCTTTTCTCGTTAATTCTTGCAATCGGCATTTTGGTTGACTCAGGCATCGTCGTTACGGAAGCGATACATACGCGCTACAAAAAGTTAGGAGACCCGCTTCTTGCCGCAAAAGAAGCGATACGCGAGTACGCAATGCCACTGACTGCCGGAACAATGACCACTGTGGCGTTTTTCGTGCCGCTTTTCTTCATCTCCGGTATCACGGGCGAATTCATCAAATCTATCCCCTTCACTATTATTTTTGTACTCATAGCGTCTCTGGTAGTTGCACTCGGATTCGTCCCGCTTATCGCAATCGCCTTTACCAAAGGAACGATGAGCGGACTTGAGAAAAAACAGGAAGAGATAAACGAGAAGTTCAATTTGTGGTACCGGGGATGGCTGATGAGAATTCTTAAAGACCGCAAAAACCAGCCGAAAATAATTTGGGGCATGCTCGGACTGCTGATTCTCTCGATCGTCTTCCCTGTTACAGGCTTGGTAAAAACTATATTTTTCCCGGGTGACGACATGGACCTTATGTATGTTGAGATAGAGGAGCGCCAGGGCACGGCACTTGAACGAACCGACCTTGCGGCACGTGCAGTCGAAGAGATCTTGTATGAACGCGAGGATATCGAATCGTTCGCAACAGTAGTAGGCGGATCAAGCGCATTTAACCAGTCCGGTGTGAGTGCCGGCGGAAAACTTGCGAACATTACTATTAACCTTGTTCCAAAGGAAAAACGGAAGAAAAGTTCTGCGGAGATTCGTGACGAACTTGCTAAGTCCTTTGAAGACTTCCGCTCCTTTAAGGTATCGGTATATGAACCGGAGGGCGGACCTCCCACGGGCGCTCCTATTCTCATCAAATTCACTCTTTATTTTATTCATTTATGAAAGATT
>CAZMOI010000001.1:31055-35174 GCA_964568025.1 uncultured Candidatus Saccharibacteria bacterium | reverse complement strand
AGGTGAACGAGTGCTCACTGGAATAGACGGAACACGCGATGTGTCGGCTTCAAACCGCGACAACGGAGTTGGGTTTGCGTTTACCATAGACCGCGTAAAGGCCGCTGAAGTGGGCCTTACCCCCGCACAAATTGCGGGCGCGCTCCGTATTGCAGTCGCGGGATCGGTCGCGACCACTATCGTTAAAGACGAGGGCGACATCGACGTACTTGTGCTTACCAACCTGAATCCTGCGTGGCGGGAACCCTCCGAAACAAACGACGCCGCAGTTGATGCCATAGAAAACCTTTCTATTGCCACTCCGCGCGGACAAGTCATACTTGGTTCTCTTATCCAGGGGACCCTGGAATCATCAAACGCATCAATCGCGCGCGAAGATCAAGAAAACGTAGCGAGCGTATCAAGCTACCTCAAGGAAGGTGCGAACCCCATTGCCGTTTCGCAGGAATTTAGAACGCGGATGCAATCAGAAACACTTCCTGAAGGAGTTACCTTCTCACTAGGAGGTGAGACGGAAGAAGTAGACCAGTCGTTTACTGAAATGGGTTACGCGCTTTTGGGCGGAATGGTGCTGACGTTTGCAATCTTGGTTCTGGCATTTAACGCATTCGGATACTCGCTGTATCTCCTCCTGATGGTTGTCTATTCGCTTATTGGCGTTATCGCGGGACTCTTTCTGACCGGCTCGCCTCTTTCCTTCCCGTCACTCCTCGGCGTCATCGCGCTTGGCGGAGTTATCATCAACCACGCAATTATTCTTGTCGACTCCGTCATTGTCCGTATGGCAAATGCCGAAGGAATGACCCTTGAAGAAGTAGTGGTCGACGCGGCGGCAAGCCGATTGCGCCCCATTGTGCTGACCACCATTACCACAGTAGTTGGTATGGTTCCGCTTTCTATGGCATCGGGCCTCTGGGGTCCCTTGGCATTTGCGATTATGTTCGGTCTTACCTTCGCAATGGTGCTGACATTGATTTTGATTCCGATACTCGTCTACCGAAACCCTGCAAAGCAGTTCTGGGCAAGGCACCCTAATATTGACAAATAAAATTTGCGCTATATAGTTTTGACATTACTTTCACACAAAAGATATGTCTGAACTGGGCAGAGGAAAGGAACAAGGGAGCGCAGATGAATCGGGACGAACTCAACGCACTGTAAGCGGGATGGAGGTCGCTGTCGTTGCAATGGCGGCACTGGTGGGGGCCATCGCAGGATCTGCGGGGACACACTATTGGCAAACCGCCGAACGACGAATCGAATCAAGCGTACGAAGGGACAACCATAACTTTCGTGCGAGAGAATGTTCAGATGCGATTCGTGCCTTTAAAGCGTCTAATTACGTTATCCCCTCCCAGGAAAGAGACGCTCTCTACGAAACGATAGCTACTTGTAGCGCATCTGACGAGCCGACGGAAGAGCAGTTGGAGCGTGCCCGCCGCAATCGAGAATAACCTACGGCGCAGTCTACGACTACTAGTAATTTTCTAAGCACTTCGTACTAACAAAATTATGGCGTTCGGTAGAGCACGAGATCTTGCGTTTGTAGGAGCCCTGGCACTTGCAGGTTCTAGCCCCGCACCCGAAGCAGGTCCGGTCAATCTCCGTCAGGAGTATGTAAACCTGATTACCGAGGGATTTTATGCCGTCGGCGCGGAAGTGGAGTGTGAATTAATTGCGAAAGACCGTGGACTTGATGGCCATAAAGAATGCTCTGAAGCTACTCTTCGCGTCGACAGACTTGAGGTAAGGCTTGCGCAGTTTCGAGAGAGCCACCCCCTTACCGTTGCTGAATTTGAAGCGGAGTGTTCACCTATCTTTTTCGAAACAGAAGAACGCGTGCCGTTCATAGTATTCGAATGCATCGACACGATACCTCTCGACGCAGACGGTACGCCCGCCTGACACAACGTATGGAGCGTTACAAATCCCGCAGGAACAAAGTTATTCTTCCTGCGCTTTTGTCGCTAACGCTCCTTGGTGCGTGCGATAACCAGGAAAGGGCTCAAACCTCTTCTAGGGGTAGCCCCAGCCGAGGAATGGACACGGGTCAGATTGAAGAAGTGTATACGGGTGTAGCAGAGGCACGAGACGCCTATGTCGCGTGCCTTACCGAACATTCCGCAGAATTCCGCGCCCATACAGAAACGTTTGAGGAAGAACCTCCTCTTAACGAGTTTTTTTGGATTGAGGAATGCCAAGAACAGCGCTTGCAACTGGAGAAATACGACATCCTTTTACCCTAAGGTTTTAACCTACCGGCACCATATATGGTGCCGGTGACAATAAATAAAAATCGTCTGGAGGTTACAAAAGAACCGTTACCTGATTGTTTGAAACTTCCAACACACCTCCCAGTATTTCAAAATTTTGCGGCCCTTCCTTAGTGCGAACCGTAATCGCTCCGGGGATGAGGTTTGCGACCATCGGTTCGTGGTTGGGAAGCAGGGTCACTTCCCCTTCCGTGGTTTTGAGCGTGACGGAGAGTGCCTCTCCGGCAAATACGTTCTCGTGGACTTTTGCTATGGTGACGTTCATATACATTTAACGTTTTACTACGAGTGTCTGAGGTTCTTTACCGTCTCCGTCAGTGCGTGCGATAGCTATTTCGACTGTACGATTGTGTGATATTTCATGAGATTCTAGCGGACGAATACTTTTTACGACAAAAAGAGAGCGGTAGTAAAACACTTTATCTCCCGGTTTGACTGTCGCATCAAGAGCAACACAGCCCAAGCCTGCCATGCGTTCTCTTTGCGTTTTCCATCCGCGCTCCTGAGCTGTGGGTTCGCCTTCCGATGCTTCGTACTCTCCAATTCGAAACATAACCCGAAGAGCTTTGACAGCTCGATAGTATGACTCGAGGTCAGGGACTCTTCCGCGGTGTGCTTGTTTCCATGCGCTTTCTATTGCCTCATCGTACCGGAACGCATCAAGGCGCGCCTCGTCGTCGGTATACGTAAACGTTTCGTGAGCTACCGACATAGATTACTTATGCTCCTTTGACCTGCTCGATACCGCCCTTCATGTAGAACTCCGCTTCCGGCTTGTCGTCGTGCTTACCGGAAACTATTTCATCGAATGCTTTAACGGTTTCTTCAAGCGGAACATATTGACCTTTCATACCAGTAAACACTTCGGCCACGTGAGTCGGCTGTGACAAAAAGCGTTCAATCTTTCGTGCGCGATACACCGTTGCTTTGTCTTCTTCGGACAATTCCTCAATACCAAGTATGGCAATAATGTCCTGGAGGTCTTTGTAGCGTTGAAGAATCTGCTTAACGGCTTTTGCAACACGGTAATGCTCTTCTCCGACAATGTCCGGGTCGAGAGCCGAGGAGGACGATTCCAAAGGATCGATAGCCGGGTAAATACCCAAGGACGCCAACTGGCGGGAAAGCACGATTGTAGAGTCGAGGTGGGCGAATGTAGTTGCGGGAGCCGGATCGGTTAGGTCGTCTGCAGGCACGTAAATAGCCTGCACGGAGGTAATAGAGCCTTTGGTGGTTGAAGTAATACGTTCCTGGAGCGAGCCCATTTCTTCCGCCAAGGTAGGCTGGTACCCCACGGCTGACGGTACACGACCCAAGAGCGACGACACTTCTGAGCCTGCCTGCACGAAACGAAATACGTTGTCCATGAAGAACAGAATGTCCTTACCCATCTGGTCACGGAAATATTCCGCCATCGTAAGTCCCGAGAGTGCCACACGTGCGCGTGCGCCCGGAACCTCGTTCATTTGTCCGAATACCATAGCAAGTTTGTCGATAACTCCGGACTCGGTCATTTCATGCATCAGGTCGTTTCCTTCACGCACACGCTCGCCTACGCCCGCAAACACCGAGTAACCCGAGTGCGCGGTTGCAACGTTGTGTATCAACTCCTGCATCAACACCGTTTTACCTACGCCCGCACCGCCGAAGAGTCCTACCTTTCCGCCTTTAATAAACGGCGCCAAGAGGTCAATTGCTTTAAGTCCGGTTTCAAACACTTCCGCTTTGGTTTTCTGTTCAGTAAACGGAGGAGCGTCGCGGTGAATCGACCAGCGGGTTGCTTTTGCCGGTGCCGCCTTGCCGTCAATCGGATCCCCAAGAACGTTAAACAGACGTCCGAGTGAAG
>CAZMOI010000001.1:30722-31045 GCA_964568025.1 uncultured Candidatus Saccharibacteria bacterium | reverse complement strand
CAGGAACGGAAATAGGAGCGCCGGTGTCTTTGACCTGCATACCGCGGGTAAGGCCGTTGGTGTCGTCCATAGCGATAGCACGCACGCGGTTAACGCCGACGTGCTGGGCAACCTCAAGAACTACCTTGCGATCTTTCTCCTGCCAAACGAGCGCGTTCTTGATAGCCGGAAGATCGGAATCGAAACGAACGTCGACAACCGGACCGATAACCTGTGTGATTGTTCCCTGCATACGTTAGCTTTTTTTAATTTTTCTCGTATAAACTCGACGTCCCACTTCCCATATCGCAAGCACTACCATGCCGGCAAGAAAGGCATACGCA
>CAZMOI010000001.1:28868-30712 GCA_964568025.1 uncultured Candidatus Saccharibacteria bacterium | reverse complement strand
CGGGACCTTCTCCCACAACGGCGCGACTGCGTTTGAGAGCAAAATACCTACAAATATTCCGAGTGCGAATCTCCAATCCAGTTTAGGGTTCATACGAGTGATTGTAGTAAATAAATTAATTAATTTGTTGCCATTGCTTCAATACCTCCGACAATTTCCGACACTTCGCGGGTAATCATCGCCTGTCGCGCCTTGTTAAAGGTTCGGGTTAGGTTTTTGGCACGCTCAAGCGACTTGTCCGAAGCGTTTTTCATCGCGACCATGCGGGCGGAATGCTCCGACGCTTTCGACTCAAGAAGCGCGTGGTAGAAAAAGACTCCGACAAGACGCGAAATAAGAAGATTCACTACCCCTTCAGGAGAGGGCTCGATAGTGTAAAACGCGGGTCCTTTCATGTCGGTCGTTTGAGTTAATGCACCCTTCCATTTCTTAATGCCGGAAACTGCGCGCGAGACCGTATCCAAAGAAAGCGGAAGCACCGTATGGGCCAATGCTTCCTGTTCAAAGGTTGATTTAAAATTGGTGTACACCACGTCTACGCGATCGTATGTCGCATCTCTAAACGCCGAGGCAAGTTCGTTTGATACTTCTTCAAGATAGGATAGTTCAACTTCATCCGATACGTTCTCGTATCGCTTCACAACCGTGTATCCGCGACGCTCAAAAAATTCCGCACCCTTCTTCCCGAACGCGTACACAAAGATTGATTCTTTAGGAAGGTTAAACGACTGAGCGCGTGAAAGTGCTTCGCGGGTAACCGCACTGTTTAAAATTCCGCATAACCCCTTGTCTGAAGTAACAACAACAAGCGCGGCATGTTTTACGGGACGTTCTATCGTAAACGGATGATTCAACTGCTCAAGGGAAACGCTCATTCTCTGCAAGATAGAAAGCGCCGCAGATGCGTACGGGCGACCGGACACGGCGCGCAACTGGGTCTTACGCATTTTTACCGCCGAAACAGCCTCCATCGCCTTCGTCACCTTGCGGGTGCGAATAACCGACTTTATTTTGTTTTTGATGTCTTTTAGGGCCATTATTTTTACAAATGAAGCGTGCCTCTGATGAATCGTCTGTTATCCTACCGACTCGTTGAATTTCTGAATCACACCCTTAAGCTTCCCTTCTGTTTCATCCGAAACCGCCCTCTCTTTCTTGATTGCTTCAAGAATGTCCTTGCCTGAACGATCCATGAAGGCAAGGAATTTGTCTTCGACCTCGGTCATTTTTTCAGCAGGAAACGCATCGAAGTAACCGTTCGTAACCGCGTAAATCACCACCGTCTGACGTTCAAACGGCATAGGTCAGATGCGAACTGCATGAACGCTTCAAGTTCTCTGAACTGTGCGAGGTCAAGTTTAATGCGGCCCGACACTTTCTTCATTGCTTTTGTCTGAGCTGCGGAACCCACACGCGAGACGGAAATACCCACGTTAATTGCGGGACGCGTGCCTTTGTTGAAGAGATCTGCTTCAAGGAATAACTGTCCGTCGGTAATCGAAATCACGTTCGTCGGAATGTACGCTGACACATCGCCTTCCTGCGTTTCAATGATAGGAAGTGCGGTTATTGATCCTCCGCCTTTTTCCTTCGAAAGTTTTGCTGCGCGCTCAAGGAGTCGCGAGTGGAGATAGAAAATGTCGCCCGGATATGCCTCGCGACCCGGCGGACGGCGAAGAAGGAGTGACAACTGACGGTACGCGACAGCCTGTTTTGAAAGATCGTCGTAAATAATCAGTACGTCTTTCCCTTTGTCCATGAAATACTCACCGAGCGTAACTCCGCCGTACGGAGCCAAAAACTGAAACGCTGCCGGAGCGGATGCGGGGGCCGAAACAATGATG
>CAZMOI010000001.1:26284-28831 GCA_964568025.1 uncultured Candidatus Saccharibacteria bacterium | reverse complement strand
CACCGCGGTCTTTCAGAAGCTGTGCGACACGCGCCGTCTTTGATTCTTTCTGGCCGATAGCAACATAAATACAAATAGGACGGTTCTCTTTCGGCTCATTCAGCTGGTTTAAAATCGCATCAATCGCCACCGTTGTTTTGCCTGTACCGCGGTCTCCGATGATAAGTTCGCGTTGTCCGCGACCTAACGGGAGAAGCGCGTCAATCGCTTTAGTTCCGGTATGCATCGGCGTGTTCACCGAAGAGCGGTCAATGACGCCGTATGCAACGCGCTCAATCGGCATCGTAGCGCTCGACTTAATAGGGCCTTTGCCGTCTACGGGCTCACCGAGCGCATTCACGATGCGTCCTACAAACGCGTCACCGACCGGCACGGATAGGAGTCGTTTTGTGCGCTTCACCAACATTCCCTCGCGAACTCTGCCAGAATCGCCCAAGAGAATCGCCTTAACAGTATCTTCTTCCAGGTTCAAAATAACGCCGTAGAGCGCATCGTCATGCTTGATTGCGCCTTTAACGTCGGAAACACTCGCTTCATCGAAAAGAACCATTTCCGCCATCATTGCGGTATTCAAGCCTTCGATCTCGACAATACCGTCACCCACGGTGCGGACGATACCGACGTCTTCAGCTCCCCCTTTCGGAGAAAGTCCCTGAATTTCTTTCTTTAGTCTTTCGATGATGGTGGAATCCATAAATAATTACGAGCGTACTGTTTTTTGATAAATATCTACGAGCGCTGAGCGGAATGTCTTGTCTACAACCTTACTTCCGGCGCGGACAAGATATCCGCCGACAATCCGCGAATCTTCTACAATTCTCGGCTTCTTGTCATACCCCTCCGATGTTAAGAACGATTTTATTTCGGCCTTGTATTTTGTCAGGTCTTTTTCGTTTGCAACGGTCACCACAACTTCTGCTCCCGAAGGCATGCGCTTCAAAATATTCACAACCTGAGGAAGAAGCGACAAGTGTCCGCGCGACTTCATGTACGCAAGCAGTTTGTCCGCAAATTTCACGCCCGCTTCGTTGTCTGAAGCTTCTTGAACAAGTTTTGCGTATGCGTGCGCGAGTTTCATGACTATTTTGTTTTCAAGATTTTCTCTGCGGCAAGTATTGCCGTTTGAGCTATTTCTTTTTCAGCAGACTTTGCGGCTTTCCGTGCAATTTCTTCCGCCTGAAGACGCGCGTCGGAAAGAATGGTGTCCGACTGAACCTGCGCGCGCTCGACTATTTCATGTCGTTCGCGTTTGCCTGTTTCTACACCTTTGGCTACCGCCTCTTCCGCATCGCGCTCTGCTTTCTGAAGCACGGTTGCTTTTTCACGTTCTATCTCTTCTGCTTTTTTACCCGCAGCCTCTGCATCTCTGACACCTTTTTCGAAACGGGTTTATACAGAAAAAACGTAAGCCCAGCCACAAGCAAGCCGAAGTTGACCGACTGTGCGAGGAGGAGCTTTCCGTTTATGCCGAATGCTTCTATCAGAGCTTCCATGCGGGTAATTCGTGAAGATTAGGTGAATTTGATGATGAAACCGACGACGAGTGCAAAAATTGCCAACGCTTCCGTCACGGCGATGCCGATGAACATGTTCGCGGTAATCTTGCCGGTTGCTTCAGGATTCCTGCCGATAGCTTCAAGTGCGCGACCGATAAGCGTGCCGAGGCCTATTGCCGGACCGAACACACCGATACCGACGACGATTGCCATCGAAAGGGTTTTGACTGCTTCAATATCCATAGAAATATTTTAAGTGAGTAATGTTGATAATAATGAGTCCTAATGCGCGTGCTCTTCCCCATGCGGCTCCGTAACGGAGAGCTTGATGAAGAACAGCGTCAAAAGTGAGAAAATAGCGGCCTGAATGAACGCCACGAATACCTCGAAGAAGAGAAACGGTAGCGGTAAGAGGTACGCCGCAAAGAACATCAGGACGATTATAAGCAAGTGACCTGCGAGTATGTTGCCGAACAATCGGAACGACAGCGATACCAAACGGGCAAGATTGCCGATGATCTCAAGGATACCGACGAAAAAATTCATCGGCGAACTAAAATTAACAAATTTTTGCGAGTATCTCAAGAAACCTAAATGGATGATTCCGGCAACTTCGATAGCGAGAAAGGAAATGATGGCGAGGGCCAGAGGCGTGTTGAGGTCGGCGTTTACGGGGTAGAAAAACGGATGGAAGTGTCCTTCGTGATCGGTGTACCCTATCGTCTCCATTATCGGGAGAAACCCGACCAGGTTCATACCAAGGACGAATATAAAAATAGAGGCAATCAACGGGAAATACCGCTCGGCAAGTTTTGCGTCTTCAAGTGCACTTTTCATGTAGTCCATTACTCCGCCGACAAAAGTCTCAACCACAACCTGACCCTTTCCGGGGACTAAAGACAGATTTCTTCCGACAAAAAACGCCCCCACGAGAATGAGGATCGTTACGAGCCAGCTGGTCAATATGGACGGGGTCAGCGGAAAACCCGCTACGTCAGCGATTTGTTCAGGGGCAAGGGCAATATGAAGTCCTTCCGCCATGGCGATACAG
>CAZMOI010000001.1:22404-26274 GCA_964568025.1 uncultured Candidatus Saccharibacteria bacterium | reverse complement strand
CAAGATGGCAGGAGTGATATAATCTCAGCACATATGCAAAACTTTCTTACGTTTATACGCGAGCAGGGCGTTGTCGGCCTTGCGGTAGGTTTTATATTAGGCGGAGCAGTATCCGAGTTGGTAAAGTCCTTCATTAACGACATCGTTAACCCGGTTCTTGGGTTACTCCTTGGTTCAGTGGCGGGTCTTAAATCTGCATCCTTTTCATTCTTTGGTGCTGCAATAATGTGGGGAAGCTTTATTTCCCTAGTCATCAACTTCATCATCATCGCCGCGGTAGTCTACTTCGGCTTTAAAGGCTTAGGACTCGACAAACTCGATAAGAAAAAAGACGCCTAGGGCGTCTTTTTTCGAGATTATCCTCGACTAGTGCCCACTCCCGCCTTGGGAGCCCCCCTCCTGAGTTTGTTCTACCTCGGCGTTATTGCCCCATATCACGTCCCGTCCTAAAAATGCAGCTCCTCCGAGTAAAGCAGCTATGAAAGCAACTCTAATAACGAGTCCGGTTTGGAACATTGGAAGTTTGTCTTTTTTTAAAAGAGGGTTTTGATAGTTTTCTTTATCCATATAAATCATCGTACGCCCGTGCATGGGAGTGTCAAGAAAATAACCGGTAATTGAAAAAATCGATTTCTGTGTCCTAAAACAGCAAAAAGTCTACTGCTTCTTGAGGGCTTCAAGATCAGCAAGAACCTTCTTAATGTCCACGGTTAACTGCTCCATTGAAACTGCCTGCTTCGTCTCCCGCTCTGACTCTGCCTGATCTTCCTCAGAAAGTTCCTGGATGTCTTCCTGGATGTCTTCAACGTCATCGCCAAGATCTTCAACCTCTTCGGAAATCTCCTGAATGTCTTCCTGGATGTCTTCGACATCTTCAGACACTTCCTCAAGTTCTTTCTGGTGCCTGTTCACCGTCATCTGGATAAATATGGAAAGATATATCGCCTCAAGCGACACGATAGTCGTCAGGACAAGAAGAACACTTTCCCACGGAAAATAGCCAAAACCTGCCAACGCAAAACAACCGCCGAAAAGGAGCGTGTGAATTACGACTGAAGAAACGGAACCGATCCATTTCGTCACGCGCTCAAACGCCGTATAGGCGTCCTTTACCCGCTGTTCGATTTCGCTTTTCATGTTCGATTGATACCACGGCAATGAAGCTTTGGCGAGAGAAGCGTGTGCTTTATTTGCGCTGAACGTCTTTTACCGACCGGCAATTGTCAGGTCATCGAAACGACCTCTGTCTTCCGTGAGGTTAGCGCGCTTTACTTTTCTAAGCTCAAACTCGTAAGGAGTAGTTCTAAGCTCAATGACGTGTTCCATTTCTATGCGCGTTGCGCCTCCGGACGTTGCAAGATGCGCCCTTAATGCGTGAAAGTCTACCTCAGCGTCGCGCGGAGACTCATAGAGTGCCGTAAGAATACGCATTCCGGGTGTGAGTACAGGATAAAAACCCGCATCCAAAAGATTCCTCTCAAGCGCATCGTATGGGTCATTTCTCTTACGGAATACGTGAATGTCAGCTCCGCGGTTAGCCTCGACAAGATTCGGCTCACTGAGTGGAAAAGCATTTGCAGGCTCGTACTCGTCTTTCTGAAAGCGGGCAACATGCCCTGAAACAAGACGTTCATGTTCCACATAACCCTGGACATCTCCGATAAGAAGAAGATCGTCGACGGTATGCTTGAAGGCGTACCCACTTGCGCCTGATGTTCCGAATTTTGCAGTAGCAATAGAAAGCGGTTCCCAACGACCTTCGATATCAATGTGGCATTGAACTAAACTAAATTTTCCGGCTGCATGAAGAGCCCGGATGGATTCGGGCGGGCGCTGACTAAAATCATTTATGTGTACATGGAAATGCTCACGCGACATACATGAAATTAAACAGTATTTTATACAAAAGTCAAAACCTGGGCGGGGACACTTTGTGGACCCACGGGGAGTCGAACCCCGACCTCGTCCATGCCATGGACGCGTTCTACCGCTGAACTATGGGCCCGAGTGAGGAGCGGCGCGAACGTTTACGTTCATGTCGTCCGAGCGAGGGCACACAAGCTATGCTTATGGGCCCGAGTGAGGAGCGACGCGAACGCGTGCGTTCATGCCGTCCGAACGAGGGTACACAAGCTATGCTTATGGGCCCTAGCGAAAAGAGAATACCACACGCCCTTTTCTCCGCTATACCTTAAAATATCTCCAATTCTGGCTCACTAAAGCCAGATATTGACTTTTTTTATAAGTGGATTATAATGATTTTAGATGAAATTATCCAGCGCAGAGTCGTTCGTAGGAACCCCTGTTTCCCCCGCCCGAAAAGACGAGGGTTTTTTGTTTGAGAGACACCGACCGGGAAGGATGCCTTTTTTCACATGGGAAGATTACCACCCTGACACATACACCGCGTTCCGATTTTTAGAAAATTTGCTTGCGAAAATGAGCGAAATAGCGACTTCCCCTTCTTTCAGGGAACGTGCCGGATCAGAGGCTTGGAAGTCAGACTTGGAATATGTCGACTACCTCACCCGATTACTAGGCGACAACGCTTACGAAAAAGGTGCTCGGGCACTATTGAAACTGCATGCGGAGAAAATAGGATCTGGAGCTGAATTCAGAGCCCGCTCGTTTTTATCTCCTACTGAACATTTACTTGACCTACCTACAGGGTTTCGGGAAGAGCGAATGCGCGAGTTCGATAGTCGACTTCAAGTGGCGGATTCCGTCAAGAAAGCAGTCGCTTCGAACGGCTCTCACACGGAACTTGCGTCAATCAATAAACGATACATGGAAAACCCTGAAGCAGGTCAGACATTTCAGGGGCAGTTGACGATTGTCGTAAGCGGGGCACGCAACGCCCTTGTCGGCATGTCTTCGATAGAAAGCAACCCTCGAAATCTGTATGTTCTTTCGGAGTCATTTAACCAGACCGGAGGGCGACTTAAAGCGCTCCGTGACAAGCTTCTGAATGAAGCGGTTAGAACTCCATTAATTGCAAAAGGTGTGTTGGAAAATGAAGCTCCGAATAAAAAACTCAAAACTGCTCTTACGGCACTTTCCAAATCAACAAAATACCGCCTCGCTCTTTTTGCCGACGCAATCCGCGTGGCAGGCATGGAATTAAAATTGGAGTATGGCAAAACGGCACTTGCCGACGGGCGTACTTTGATAGATCGAATACGGAACGCCGATGCCTCGGTCGAGGATATGGGTGACTACGATGCTCTTCTCGAAAGAATACGCGCGAGTGCGGCATCACTATATGCTCAAATCCCTCCGTACAGCGCTCTTGATAAGAGCTTCATCAACTACAACCTCAAGAAAATAATGAAGGTGCTTCAACCTAACAGAAGTTAAGACAGTTTGTCGCGCAGTTCCTCCATCTTTTTAGGGTCGGCTACCGCCTGCAAGACAGTCTGGGTAAAACCCTGTTGCTGTACCCTCCCTTCGATAACGAGCTGAATGAGCTCGTCGAACGTGACGGGATAGAGTTCTATTTTTTCTCCAGGATCAATCTTCGCGTCTTGAACTTTGGTGCAGTTTTTTCCTATGAACACGTGCACCACCCAATCAATCTTTTCATACGGCTGATGTGTATAGAACGGCACCAGTGTTTCGGTAACGTAGCCGGTCTCTTCGAGCAGTTCCCGCGTTATCGCTTCTTCGGGTTTTTCCCCTATCTCTAGTCGTCCTGCGGGCGGAGTAAGTATCACGTCACGGTGAGGCTGTGAGTCTTGTACCAAAAGTATCCGACCGTCCGGCAAAATCGGATATATAACGGCGGTGTCGTTCCGCACCACTTTTTCAAACGTTGCAGTGGTGCCGTCATAGAGCGTCTGTTCCCACTGATACACATCAAATAAATCTCCC
>CAZMOI010000001.1:21457-22394 GCA_964568025.1 uncultured Candidatus Saccharibacteria bacterium | reverse complement strand
GCAAGTTTTGTATGTTCCGGCACGATGCTTTTTCTGTACGATCGGTCTTTTTTCATTTCGAGTATTATAACGCGCACCGCTTCCCCTGTCGTAACAGTTCTGCTACGACGACTCATACCTCATATATCAACGTGTTACCATGGTAACACGTTGATATATTAACAAGTTCGCACTCAGCGAACACGCGGTATAGTTCCTCTATGAAGAAAGTTAAGTATCTGGCTATTGCTGCGGCGTCTTTAGACGGACGCATTGCCGGTCACGAAAAACATTTCTCCGACTGGACCAGTGTCGAAGATAAAAAATTCATGCGCGCACTTCTTGATGCATGCGATGTTGTTATTGTCGGTAACAGTACGTATAAAACTGCAAAAAAACCTTTATCTAAACGTAACTGTATCGTACTAACGAGAACGATTAAAACGACTAAGCAAGTTGCTCCAAATCTGCTGTATCTAAATACCAAAGGAGCACGTCTGAAGCGTGTTATTGCAAAAGAGAAATATAAAAAAGTCGCCGTGCTGGGAGGCGCTCAGGTATACACCTACTGCCTTGAGAACGGTATGCTCACCGATCTGTATCTCACCATCGAACCAGTTATATTTGGGAACGGCATTCCCCTTTTTGCAGGTAAGTTAAAAATACGAAATCCAAAAATTGTTTCAGTAAAAAAACTAAACAGAAAAGGAAGCGTGTTTCTACACGCCAAGATGTAGATATGCTCTTGGCAGGAATCTCGCCTACCGACGCAGGTGATTTCTTGTCTCAAAGATTCAACATCAGAAATCCTTTCGATTCCTGTACGCACAAAAGCAGTTTTGTGCTCTTGGCAGGAATCGAACCTGCATCGCCTCCTTCGGAGGGAGGCATCCTATCCATTGAACGACAAGAGCGGACGAGGGCGACACGAAAGTTTACTTTCATGTCGCCCGAGTGA
>CAZMOI010000001.1:16447-21447 GCA_964568025.1 uncultured Candidatus Saccharibacteria bacterium | reverse complement strand
TGAGCTCTTGCAAGCCTTGCTTACAAGAGCGGAGGTTTTAAAAGAACTTGGTCGGGCTGCCGGGAGTCGAACCCGGGCCTTATCCACCCCATGGACATATACTACCGTTATACTACAGCCCGAATGTAGGGAGAGAATCATGCTCGCATGAATTCTTCCCGGAATGAGGGGCTGAAAGCTTTTGCTTAAAGCCCGAATTTTCAAAGTCGTAAGATCTTTGGTCGGGGTGCTGGGAATCGAACCCAGTCTTTACGCACCCGAAGCGCACGTACTACCGGTATACTACACCCCGAACGGAGGAGCGGAGCATTCATGGTACATGAATATTCCGTCCGTAGTTCGGGAGTGCAAGCTTTCGCTTACACCCCGACCAAAGACCTCACGCCGCCTACAGCGGGTGGACCTAGCGAGAATCGAACTCGCGTCCCGGCAATGCGAATGCCGTGTCTTGCCACTGGACCATAGGCCCGCATTACTATTTAAAGAACGAATGCAGTCGCTCTACCGGACCGAATGACCCGTGTGGCACTAGAGTAACAGAAACCGGGTAGGCTCGCTACTCTTTACATCACAAATACCTGGTTAGAATTCAGCGAACGGAGTTTCACCTGTGCCGCCGACCGGAGCTCGATTCACGTGCGACGCGATTACGCGGGAGACAAACGCGGTCAATCTGTGCGTGTACGGAACATGCAGGAATTCATTCGGTCCGTGTGCGTTCGAATGAGGACCCAGCACTCCGGTTACGATAAAGTTTGCCTCCGGAACGCTTCTCTGTACGTCGTTTGCAAGCGGGATGGTTCCGCCTTCCCACATCGAACCCGCCTCAGCACCAAAACATTCTTCAGAAGCTGATTGCACGCTTGCGGCAAGCCACTCAGGGCTTTTCGGTGCGCGCCAGCCGTTGGCACCGTGTCCGAGTTCGAATTCAACGATTGAATCGTATGGCGGGTTCTCTTCCAAGACTCTTTTCAATGCTCTGCCGGCCACTTCGGTGTCAACGCCCGGAGGAATACGCATAGAAAGACGCAGTTCATGTTTCGGAAGGTGTACGTTTCCGGCTCCTTCTATCGGAGGCAGTCCGTTTGCAGCAACAACGGTAAGTGCGGGTTTTAATCCTTTATTTATAAGAAGTTGAGCGGGGTTGGTCGTTACGGGTTTGGTGTCGCCCGCAAAAGGAAACTCGCTAAATACGGTATCACCCAAAGCAGCCGCGGTTTTTTCTGCTGCTTCTCTGTCGGCGTCGCTGATCGGAACATGAAATTCCGAGAGCAATATCTCCCCTGTTTCAGAATCTTCAACGCGCTCAAGAAGACGGCGGGCGATTCGGAATGCAGAAGGCACAATTCCTCCCGCACTGCCTGAATGTACACCCTCAGTCAACACTTCGACTTTTAATGTTCCGGCAACAATACCGCGTAAGCCGTCCGTTATCCATGGGCGTTCATAGTTTCCCGCTCCCGAGTCGAGAATCATGACGGTTTCGGGTTTACCGATTCGCTCTTTCAAAAGACCGAAATAGTGATCCAAGTCGGGGCTCCCCGACTCTTCGCTTGCCTCAATGATAATTCCGGTATGAGGATTCGGAATTCCTTGTTCAACGTTTAATCGCAGTGCCTTAATCGCGGCAAAAACCGCATATCCGTCGTCAGCGCCTCCGCGACCATACAACAAGTCACCTTCTTGCACTGCTTTAAACGGTTCCAACCCCTCACGCCAAGGAAGCATTTCCGGTTGTTTATCTATGTGTCCGTATAGAAGAATTTGCGGTGTCGCAATCTCCCCCTCTTTGACGGGAGCGGAGTTGCTTGCAGGAACATCAATATACAAAAACGGCGTCTTACCTTCTGACCTAAAGAGCTCTACGGAAAGACCCGGGACATATTGTTTTTGACCTTCAACCCAATCGAGAACGAGTTTTGCCGCTGCATCAATGTGTCCTTCGGATTCCCAATTTGGACGATACTGTGGAGAGACAGCAGGGCTTTCTATATACCTTCTAAAGGTAGGCATACTTTCATCCCATAATTGAGCGGAGCGTTCAACCAGGCGCCCGCCTGACATTTCATTAGTGTTTGGCATCACTCGATGGTACTCCTCCGCTTCAGACGGTGCAATAGGAGAAAATACGCCTTATTTGTGGGCGATTGAGGATTCGCCCGCGCCTCTCAGCTCACCGTCGTTCGCTTAGGGCTGGGCACCGCCTCGCGGTTTTGCGGAACGCAAAACATCGCTCCGGCGTTCGAATCCTCGAATACCTTCGGTATTGTGGGCGATTGAGGATTCGAACCCCAGACCTCTCCCGTGTGAAGGGAGCGCTCTAACCAACTGAGCTAATCGCCCGGAATGAGGAGCGTCATAAACGCAAGCGCTCGCGTCACTCGAACTTTCAGAGAGTAACACGCGACGTATTACCGTACCATCACGACCAAGTTTTCTTCGGGGTGCGAAGCGTCATCGTCCTTTTTGAAGCCAAGTTTTTCTGCAAGGCGCGATGAAGACGGATTTTTCATATTAATAATTGCCCATATGCGTGCATCCGGGAACACTTTTTGATACTGCTCAATACAAAACTGAGCAAAGCCGGTCATAATTCCTTTTCCGCGAAACGGATTATACGCACGATAAGAAATCGTGTGCCAATTGTCCGCTTGCTCTTTAAGGTCAACTTCTCCTTTTGCCTCGACTTCCGAAAGGTAGCGAAGCGACTTACTGCCGATTGGTTTTGGTCCAAACCAACAAATTGCGGTCACGCTGTCCGTCTCTTCGTGTACCAGAGCAAACGGAACTCTGTTTTTTGAGTACCACTCTTCGTAACTTCCTTCACCAAACCGTTTCCTGTCTGACGTGTTTTCTTGAAGTTCCGCATCATTCTCATCAAGCGAGTAGTGCTTAACCTGCTCTGCCATATGACGGTCAAGACCTGCAACCACCACGAAATGCTCTCCGTTCGCTTCCGCCTCGGCTATCGGAATACTTTCATAAAGAGCGAGCGGAAACTGGAGTTCCGTTTTCAATGTGTACGGTTTAATGTCCATACTCTAGGCCGACAAGGCGCCGAACTTCAACCCAGCCTTTCGAAATGCCGTAACCGCATGAAGAATGTCTTCCTTCGTATGCGCGGCGGATATCTGAACCCGGATGCGCGCTTTGCCTTTTGGCACAACTGGGTACGAAAAACCAATAACGTAAATACCATCGGAAAGCAGTTCTTTTGCCATTTCTCCTGCCAGCTTATCTTCCGGCAACATAATCGGCGTGATCGGGTGTTCTGCGTCGGATACGGAAAAGCCCGCCTTCTTCATCTCTTCACGGAAAAATCTGGTGTTCTCCCACAAGCGCTCACGCGCTTCAGAGTGCGAAGAAAGATGGCGCAGGACGTACAAAGAGGTTCCCGCAATTCCCGAATCGAGTGCGTTTGAGAACAAATACGTACGTGAACGTTGTCGCAAAAAATCGGCAACCTCTTTGCGCGTAGCGTTGAACGCTCCGCCTGCCCCGCCAAGCGCCTTTCCGTAGGTGCTGGTCAGAAAATCTACACGATCCTGAACCCCGGCATGCTCTGGAGTACCACGCCCTGTTTTACCCAACACTCCCGTTGCATGTGCGTCGTCAACCATAACAAGGGCTTTGTATTTGTCTGCCAGGTCGAATATTTCTTTTAGTGGGGCGACGTGTCCGTCCATAGAAAACACCCCGTCGGTTGCAATGACCGTAAGGCGCTTACCCGCGGTCGCTTTCAATTTTTCTTCCAAATCCGCCATGTCCATGTGTTTGTATACATGGCGTTCGGCCTTAGAAAGACGCACTGCGTCAATTATGGATGCGTGGTTTAACTCGTCGGAAATAATTGCATCCTCCGCTCCAAAAAATGTTTGGAACAGCCCGACGTTTGCCATAAAGCACGACGAATACAAAACCGCGTCTTCCGTTCCCAAAAATTTTGCCGTCTCCGCCTCCAACTCCTTGTGCAGTGTCTGCGTTCCGCAAATAAACCGAACTGAGGCAAGTCCGAACCCCCAGCGTTTAACCGCCTCATCCGAAGCTAACCCCAACTCTTTCGTACCGGAAAGGCCAAGATAGTTGTTGGCACAAAAGTTGAGAAGCTTCTTGCCGTTGACGACGATCTCGCGTCCCTGCGGAGATTCGATAATGCGCTCCTCCTTCCAAATACCCGCTTCTTTAATACCGGCAAGTTCTTTTTCAAGAATCGGTTTTAGGTTGTCGTACATGCTACTGATTGATTTTAAATATTAGCTTGGGGTGATCGTTTAGGGTTTTCTCGAACGCGTCTTTGTCGTATGAGGCAAACGGTACGATAGTGCCCTTTCCCTCTTTAAGAATTGTTTTCCAGATACCGTCCTGAATGCCGTTCGAACGATCTTGTAAAACTCGTTGAGCCACTTGCCAGGTTTTAAATATCTCTCGTCCGATAATGTTGTGAATGGTAAGCCCCTTAACCACCAGACGAGAAAATTTAGGTATGACCAAATCGCCGTCCTTAATGCCGAAAAATACAACGTGCCCCCCGCGACGTGTAGCATCAATGCAGTTGTTGACTGACGAGAACGGACCTGCCATTTCCATTGAAATATCAACGCCCTTTCCGTATGTCAGTTCCATAATTCTAGAAATTACCGCAGGGTCGGAATCGTAGTCATGCGCTTTGTCGCTCTTGCCGATGAGTATTGTCTCGTGCGCACCGAGGGCGGATGCCATTTCAAGGTTTTTTGCATTTATGTCTACGGCAATAACTTTTGCCGCGCCAAAGTGTCGCGCAAGTTGCACACAGAAAAGCCCAATAGGGCCGGCACCAAATATTGCTACTCGCGCACCCCGATAGTCCACTTTCATGGCTGCGTGTATCGCGTTTCCAAACGGGTCGTATATCGCGGCTATTTCCGGGCGAACGCGCTCCGGGTCAACCGCCCATAGATTCTTTGCGGGAATCTTTACGTACTCTGCAAAAATGCCGTCCATCGTGATGCCTAAAATGCCGT
>CAZMOI010000001.1:10564-16437 GCA_964568025.1 uncultured Candidatus Saccharibacteria bacterium | reverse complement strand
ACGTGGCTGTCACCCGAAACCAAGTTGCCTACCTGAATTTTTGCTTTGTTGTTAGGGTCAAGGTCGTTATACAGGCGATGCACCATAGAGCCCACCTCAACAATCTCACCTACAAATTCATGACCTAAAATTCGCGTCGGTTTCCCTTCGCGCTTCAGTGAGTCATGCACCATTTCTTTAAATGCGGTTCGATACCATAATCCGCGGTCAGAACCGCAGAACCCTGCGTACTTAATCTTGAGTATTACTGAAACCGCGTCTCCCGGATTCGCTTTCTCGTCAAGAACGGGCATCGGGATCTCCCGCATGACAAAACCTTTTGAAGTATCCCAACCGTCTTTTTCGGTGTCGAACGTCAGTGCTTTAACCCCCTGCATATCCAGTATTCTATACTATCGCCCTAAGACTCTGGTAACCGCAAAACTGCCTTCCACTAGGAAAAGAAACGAGTAATCAGAAAAGCGCCGGAGCTTACTGTTGCCCCCAAAAAAGTCCCCCATGCCATGTCAACCAAGGAGACGGTTAAAGACCAACCCTTCAAAGTTGCCAAATTGGTAAGGTCGTATGTCGCATACGCCATAAAGCCAAACAGTCCACCTAAAAGTACAGCTTTTACCAAGGAACCCGCCTCATATGCGGGATAGGTGGCAAAAAACGTTAACCCGAAAATAAAGATTAAGTAGAAAATGACTGCCGCAGTCCAATCGGGTGACGTGCGAAGTAAAGAGCCTAGTTTTTCAAAATAAAAACTTTTTGCAATAACCCCCAGCCAAAGGAGGTCAATTGCCATAAATACGGGGATGCTAACGAGGTAGAGATATAAAAACTGCATAACTTCATTATCTCACGTAAATATGTTATAAAAGCATCCACGGGCCCTTAGCTTAGTTGGTAGAGCGCCTCATTTGCAATGAGGAGGTCAGGAGTTCGAATCTCCTAGGGTCCACAAAATACAGAACATCCCACCTGCGTGGGATTTTCTGATTATGTGGAAGCCGCAGGCATGTCGTAGAGCGACGCCGAGGCGGGGTCGAGAACACTTAGCGGATTGCGAGTCTTTCGAGTAATACGCTTAGTGATTCGTGACCACGGCGATGAGGTTGTTTGTGACTCGGCTATATAAGATCGATCTTTGCCGCCAAAATAAAGTCGTTGTCGTGGAGGCCGTTAATGGCGTGCGTGGTAAGAGTAATGCCCACTCTTCCCCAGCCTATTTCCATATCCGGGTGGTGGCCTTCGGATTCGGCAATGTCGCCGACTTTGTTGGCAAACGCCATCGCTTGTTTGAAGTCTTTGAAAGTGAACGCGCGCGAGATTGACCGTTTGTCTTCCGCAATTTTCCATAGTGGAACTTCAGGAGCAAACACGGCAATCTGCTCCGGTGTCAGCGGGTCAATGCCCCCCTCGCACGCAACGCATTTTTTGTCGCTTAAATGGATTTTCATCGTCTTTTTTTTGCAATCGCACTATCGATGACATGATCCAAAAATTCATGCACCGATACCCCCGCCGCTCGAAGCGCCTTCGGAACCAATGACTCTTTCGTCATACCTACGCCTGCCGCACTGTTAAGTTCCAGGAAATATACTTCCCCTTTCGGAGTAACTATAAAATCTGAGCGGGAATATCCACCCTGGGAAAGTGCTTCATGGGCAACTTTTGCAAGACGCTGTAACTCTGCCGATTCTTCTCTCGTAAAATTTCCCGGGACGCGTTCCAGTGTTTCTCCGTTGTATTTAACTTCGCGATCAAAAAACGCCGCTTTTGGTGGAGGAACTATTTCAATCGGGAGCATCGCGTACAGTTTTTCTCCGCGCAAACCTTCCACCACCCCCGCAGTCGCTTCTTTTCCCTTTATATATTCCTCGACCATCACCTGGGAAGAATGCTCAAACGCCTTCTTTACTCCTGTCCAGAATTCGTCAAAGGTTTTCGCCAACGTCATGCCGACGGAAGAGCCGGCGGATGCGGGCTTTACGATAACCGGCGGGGAAAATGCGCGAAAAGCTTCACGTGCCTCTTTTTCCAAATCCGACGTTACGTTAAGAACCCTGTGACGAGGCATTTTTACCCCGTGTTTTTCCATGTGTTCTTTCGACAACGGCTTATTCAGGGAAAGCGCCGCAGCATACGGACCTGCACCGGTATACGGAATGCCGATACGATCCAGTATGCGCTGTACGCTTCCGTCTTCGCCGTACTGTCCGTGAAGAATGTTAAACGCTACATCAACACCGGTAAGCGCCCGTTCCGGGCTCATAGGCATACCGCGAACGTGCCATTGCCCGTTTTTGTCGATAAACACGTCTACGACACGGTACGGCTCCCGTTGCAGATGTTCGATGATATTCGCACCTGAAATAAGCGATATGTCATGCTCGCTTGATGGTCCGCCCCGAAGCACTGCAACGTGTTTCATCCGAGTATAGTAACCCGAAACTCGGAACAAAGGTTTCAGTTTCGCACCCGTTTCTGAGTAAAGCCACTCCGCAATGTGCGCGCACGTGCTTTCCGGTGTTTTGAAAGCGAAAAACGATGTGCTTCCGCATTGGCAAGAAGAATGGAAGATTCATGAGCGTGTGCGATTGCGGGGGAGCCAAGTATTTCCCGTGGTTTATGGCGCTCGTCCTTTACCACTGCAACCACGTCAGCATTAATTCCCGCATACCGTAGATATTCTTTAGCACGCTTCAAGTGAACCGCGCCCCCGTCGATAACAATAAGCTGAGGGAACTGCCACTCGCGATGTTTCGCTCTACGCTCAATAATCTCAGCGAGTGCCGCATAATCATCCCCCGCCTTAGCGGTTTTAATAGTAAACGCTCTGTATTCAGAGGTCTGTTTTTCTCCGTCTACCACGACCGCCATAACCCCCCGGGGCTCTGCTCCGCGGGTATGCGCTGTGTCGTATGCCTCAATACGAAACATGGCCGTCTGCGGGCGTTTGTAATCGTCTTTTATAAGCGTGATGTCCCGTATATGCGTCAACGCAAATACCTGCCTTTTAAGTTGCATCGCGTCTTCAAACCGCTCTTCTTTCGCAGCTTTCGTCATTTCTTTTTCAAGAGAACGAACGAGGGCGGTCTTTTTACCCTCAAACAAAAGCACGATATTGCGAACCGTTTTTTTTACATAGTGTTCGAGATCTTCTTCGCGCGGGTAGAGTTTGATAGACTGATTAAAACGTAGGGTCTTGTTTTGGTTTGGTGTATGTTTTCCGTGAACGGGAAAAGGCGTGTCAAAGAACGGAAAAATCTTCCGTACGATTTTTAATGCTTCTTTAAGCTGACCTCCGCTTATGAATGGACCAAACAAATGCTTAATGCGTTTCGGCGAAAAGGTGGAGGACAGTTCCCGTTCGCGAACCACGCAAAACCGAGGGATTACTTCATCGGTAACCACAAGATATGAAAAGCTTTTATTGTCTTTCTGGTCGGTATTCCCCTTCGGCAAATATTTTTTAATCGTTTTTGCTTCGAGAATAAACGCTTCCAATACCGAGTCCGTTTCCTCCCACTGAACTGAAACGGCATCCGCTACTATCTTTGCTATTAAGGGACTTCGAATGTCGGCAATGTCGGGAGCAAAATAACTTTTTATTCGGTCACGAAGCGAAGTCGCTTTCCCGACATACAAAACCACATCGTCTTTTCCTATAAAACGATACACACCCGGCGAATCGGGCACTTCCTTAAAATTGACCTCGCTTTTTATCACTCGGAAACTATATCAAATAGTGTCCGCGGGTGTCGGTCGACGAAGTTCACTCGTTTTCCTCATCCTGAGCTCTAAGCCACCCCATGGTGTCAAAGGCGATGTCGTCCAGTTTTGCTTCAGGATGCAGGCCGGCGTAGTGCGAAATGCCGGTAATAACCGCCTGAGATACTTCCTCAACGGAAACACCCGAACGGCGTGCGTGAATAGTAATCGAATTTATAAGCATCTCCCGAGTCTGGGAAGAAAGCGCGGGAATACCCTCGCGAACAAGCCCGCGTGCAATACGACGCGCGGGGTTAGGAATGTTCGATGCACGGGCGACCCGATCTTCTTTTTCTTTGGAACTCATAATCTAATCGTGATCATACTCATTGGGTACCGTACCCGACACAGGTTTAGCGTCTCCATAAAAAACACCTGTACATTTTGGACATAACCACTGTGTTTCGGCAGTCCCGTACGAAACTTCTCTATCAATACACTCCTGCCGGGTCAACTGACGAGGCTGACTGCGGTACGCATTTTCGTGAGTGCACTTGCTGGCTTCACGTACCTGCTTTGCATCAGGAGTCCACTTTTTATTTTCTCGGCTAGGAGGAGGCATACTAATCCTCGTCTTCTTCGTCGTTATTCTCGTCTTCTTGTGCAGGACCACGGCCGGTAAGCGACTCTTCTTCCGAAAGGGACTCATCGTCTTCCCAATAGAACTTATCGCACTTCCTGCAATACAAATAGTTTTTTCTGCGACCACTGAGCGTGACGCGCTCCAAAGGCGGGTCGCCTGGCTCGTTGCCCTTAGGTCGCTCGTCTACCGCATACAATTCATGCTCTCCCGCCGGACACGGAGGTTTTTCTTTTCCTGAGCCAGGTTCTGCCATATCGGCAGATTATAACATCTTCTTAAGGTATTGTCCAGTGTAGGATCCTTTGGCTCTGGCAACCTCCTCCGGAGTGCCTTTGGCGACAATCTTCCCTCCCCCGACCCCTCCTTCAGGGCCGACATCGATAAGGTAGTCCGCGCATTTAATAAGGTCCATGTTATGTTCAATCACCACCACGGTATTTCCCTTATTAACCAGAGTTTGAAGTATCTCGATAAGCTTTTTCACGTCTTCGTAGTGAAGTCCGATTGTCGGCTCCTCTAAAAGGTAAATAGTTTTTTCAATGTGCCGACGATACAACTCCGAAGATATTTTCACGCGCTGGGCTTCCCCGCCCGAAAGCGTTGTTGCCGACTGTCCGAGCTCTAAGTAACCTAAACCTACGTCCATAAGCGTCTCTAGGCGGTCAGATATCTGGGGAATGTCTTTAAAGAACTGGAGTCCTTCCTCAATCGTCATTTTCAGAACGTCGTGTATGTTCTTACCTTTATAGGTAACCTCCAACGTTTCTTTCATAAATCGTTTTCCGTTACATACATCGCACGTGACGTACACCGTCGGAAGGAAGTGCATTTCAACTGCAACCGTTCCGTTTCCTTGACATGCCTCACAGCGCCCGCCTTTTACGTTGAAAGAAAAGCGTCCGCCTTTCCATCCGCGTGCACGCGCCTCAGGTGTTGCAGCGAACAAGTCACGGATATGTCCAAATGCTCCCGTATAGGTAGCGGGGTTTGAGCGCGGAGTGCGACCTATCGGAGATTGGTCTATAAGAACTACACGGGAAAGGTATTCCGTTCCCGAAAAGCTTGAGCAGTTGTACAGCTTGTTCGTGCGGTAGTTGCGCTCCAGTTTCGCCCGAAGGTTTTTGTAGAGAAGCTCGTACATTAAGGACGATTTACCGGAACCCGAAACTCCCGTGATGATATTGAGGCGCGCCAGGGGAACATCAACGTCCATGTTTTTGATGTTGAATATGTTTCCCTGACGAACCTTTAGCGAACCTTTGTCCTGCGTTCTGCGCTCTTCGGGAATTTCAACTTTCTTTTCTCCGCGCAGATACGAAAGCGTAACCGAACCGGTGTCGTTTCGTTTAGCGGTTAACAGTTTGTCGAGCCACCCTGCGGCAACAATGTCTCCTCCGTGAACCCCGGCGCCTGGTCCTATGTCTATGATGAAATCCGACGAAAAAATGGTGTCCTCGTCATGTTCAACAACAAGTATCGTGTTGCCGATATCTCTAAGCGCCGTTAATGTTTTGATGAGGCGTTCATTGTC
>CAZMOI010000001.1:7362-10554 GCA_964568025.1 uncultured Candidatus Saccharibacteria bacterium | reverse complement strand
CAGGCCGATAGTAGGCTCGTCCAGCACGTACAGCGCCCCCACAAGCCCCGATCCCAACTGTGACGCCAGGCGAATGCGCTGAGCCTCTCCGCCCGAAAGAGTGTTTGCAGTACGGTCCAACGTCAGGTATCCGATACCGACGTTTAGCATGAACTGCAGACGCGAAAGTATTTCTTTTATGATTACGTTTGATATTTCCTGCTGTTTTTTCGTGAGCGACAACCCCTCAATAAAATTCTTTGCATCAGTTATCGAAAGTGAGGTCAGATCAACAACATTCTTGCCGGTAGATTTTTCCGTAGAGCCTAAGAAAACGCGCAGAGCTTCCGGGCGAAGACGCTTTCCCTCGCACTTAGGACATTCGTCCATATTGAAAAAACCCACGGTGCCCAAACCGTGACATTCGGGACATGCGCCGTACGGACTGTTGAACGAAAACAAGCGGGGTTCAACTTCCGGAAACGACGCTCCGTCTTCGGGGCAAATAAATTTTGCGGAAAGTACCCGCGACTCTCCGTTGGGGCTTACGATCTTTACAAGGCCGTTTGATTCTTTAAGCGCCAGCTCTATTGCCTCCGACAGTCGTTCCCGCGCGTCGTCCTTCGTCTTTTCAAATTCGGTAAGAAATAGTTCGTCAACCAACACATCAATGTCGTGGACTTTGGTTTTCTCCAGGTTAATGCGCCCGCGAAGCGAGTGTTCGTTGCCGTCAACCATTACTTTTTCGTATCCTTTGCCGAGAAGGTCATAGAGCATTTGATAGTACTCTCCCTTTCTTCCGACAACGATAGGGGCAAAGATGCGGATTTTGAGATCGTTATACGCGACGCCCATCACTTTTTTTGACGTTTGCTTAAGATCTACCTGCTCAACCGTTCGCAGGATTATTTTTAGAATTTCTTCTTTCGAAAGCTTCTGTATAGGAACATCGTGGTTCAGGCAGTAGGGCTGTCCTACACGCGCATACAAAATGCGCATGTAGTCATATATTTCGGTAATTGTAGCTACCGTTGAGCGCGGGTTGTTTGATCGGCTTTTCTGATCGATAGAAATGGCGGGAGACAGGCCCGTTATTTCTTCAACGTCGGGCTTCGACATCTGATTCAAGAATTGTCGAGCGTATGCGGAAAGAGATTCAACGTACCGTCGCTGTCCTTCGGCAAAGATAGTATCGAACGCCAAAGACGACTTACCCGAACCTGAAAGTCCGGTAAAGACCACCATCTTATTCCGGGGCATCTCGACCGTAATGTTCTTCAGGTTATGAGTCTTTGCTCCCTTAACGACGATCTTGTCGCCCTCTATCACATGCACTTCTTTATCTTCCTTCGATGTTTCTTTTTTTGACATACGCAAACCTCCCGCCGTGCGGGATACCCATAAGGTTAGCACGTGTGGGTATCCCGTCCCACCCCTCTGGAACACGCTAGTATAGGGTTAGCAAAGCATCTTTATCATTTTTACTTCAAAAAATGCTCAAACTAGGCAATTCGTTTTTCACTATAGTTTCAGGTATCGTTTTTCTCGCCGGAGCACTTGTCCACGGCTGGCGTGCGTATTCGGGTTTTGACCTTATGTACGGCGACTGGCTCGTGCCCATTTGGCTTTCTTGGCTTGTGGTCCTTGTGGCGTTTATCCTCGCACTTGCCGCGTTCATGCGCCTTAAGTAAAGGAAACTCCGCAAAACGCGCATTCAGAACACCACTCCGGGGCGTTTGCCCAAGTCTTAGTGTTCTGAATGCGCGTTTTGCTACGCAGAGTGAGAGAAGAAAAAGTCGATGTTCGTCGGGTTTTTCTGATTACTTTCTGACTGTCATATATGATAGTCAGAAAACACACCTTCTAAGAGAAAAATTAATGACTAAGACGCGTAGGCGCTGTTGTTAATCTTCTACGTAGACGCGTCCTGGCTTTTCTTTCCTTTTCTTTGGTGCAGGTAACCGTTCTTCAAGTTTTCGTATCTCGTCCCTGATGAGCGCCGCCGTTTCGAAATCAAGTATCTTGACCGCTTCTTCCATTGCTTCCCTCCTTTCCAGAATAAGTTTCTTTAGTTGTTTTGCGTCATTCACGCTTCCCGCGTCAATTGCAACAAGTAGAGAAACCGCTTTCTCCCGCTCAGCTTGCAAGGTATCGGTAATGTCTTTGATGCTCTTTTTTACGCTTTGCGGTGTAATGCCGTGCTCCTTGTTGTACGCAATCTGCTTCGCGCGCCTTCGGTTAGTTTCGCCTATTGCCCTTTCCAAGGACCCCGTCATTTCGTCTGCATACAGAATCACCCGCCCTTTTACGTTTCTCGCAGCACGACCGATCGTCTGAATTAAAGACGTTTCAGAGCGGAGGAAGCCTTCTTTGTCCGCATCAAGTATTCCTACAAGCTCGACTTCAGGCAAGTCTAACCCTTCACGCAGGAGGTTGACGCCCACCAGACAGTCGAAATCACCTTTACGGAATTTTGTAAGAATAGTAATGCGGTCGATGGTTTTGACGTCGGAGTGGAGGTATTCCGCTTTTATTTTTTTCTCCTTAAGAAATTCCGCAAGGTCTTCTGCCATTTTCTTTGTAAGCGTAGTTGTAAGCACGCGCCCTCCCCCACGTACGACATTTTCGGTTTCTGTAATAAAGTCCTGCACCTGACCGTCGTAATTGGCACTTCCCGTGACAGGCTTTAAGACAATCTCAGGATCAATAAGACCCGTGGGGCGAATGACTTGCTCAACTATGTTGGTCGAAATTTCCATTTCATATTTGGCGGGAGTTGCAGAGGTATATATCGTAGTCCCCACGCGGTCGACAAACTCATCGTATTTCAACGGACGGTTGTCCGCTGCGGAAGGCAAACGGAAGCCGTGCTCAATAAGCGTGCGTTTCCGCGACTGATCCCCTGCATACATTCCGCCCAACTGCGGAACCGTTACGTGTGATTCGTCGATAACCGTAAGAAAATCAGGTTTTCCGTCCTTGTGGGGAAAATATGCAAGCAAGCTGTACGGAGGTTCCCCCGCCTTCCTGCCGTCAAAATGGCGCGAATAGTTCTCGATACCGTTGCAGTACCCCAGTTCCCGTATAAGCGCCAGGTCGTAGCGGGTTCGACGCTTTAAACGTTCAGCCTCAAGGAGTTTCCCTTCGGCGTTTAGTTCCGCGAGTCGCTTTTCAAGTTCTTCTTCTATGCCTTTGAGCGCCCGCTCCTGTTCG
>CAZMOI010000001.1:0-7352 GCA_964568025.1 uncultured Candidatus Saccharibacteria bacterium | reverse complement strand
GTTCGTCCTCAGGTGTAACGTAGTGCTTTGCAGGAAACAGAACAAAGTGTTCAGGCTCGTCGATAACCGCACGCGTTACCGCGTTTATACGCATGATGTGCGTTATTTTGCCCCCTTCAGAGTGAATGCGATACACAACCGTCTCGTGCACCGGCATTACCTCGACGGTAGATCCTATAGCGCGGAACGTGCCCGACGTTAAGTCTGCATTAGTTCGTTCAAACTGGAGCGATATCAGGAAACGGATAAATTCCGCGCGTTCAAACGCGCTTCCCACTTCTACCTTCCGAAGCATGCGCCCGTATTCTTCGGGAGAGCCCAAACCGTATATTGCGGAAACTGATGCAACGATGATAACGTCGTTTCTCGTCAAAAGCGCCTGAGTCGAGGCGTGGCGCAGGCGCTCTATTTCTGCGTTGATTTGCGCTTCTTTTTCAATAAACGTATCTGAGTGGGGTACGTACGCTTCGGGCTGGTAGTAGTCGTAGTACGAAACAAAATAGTGAACCGCATTTTCCGGAAAAAATTCCCGATACTCCTGCGTCAGTTGCGCTGCGAGTGTTTTGTTGTGGGCGATAACCAGTGTGGGTTTACCGATATTTGCAATCACATTCGCCACCGTATACGTCTTACCCGACCCAGTAACACCAAGAAGCGTCTGATGGCGCTCGCCTTCACGCACGCCTTTCGTAAGCGCTTCTATGGCCTTAGGCTGGTCGCCTGCGGGAGTGTATTCCGAATGAAGTTTGAAAACCGACATGGCAATCAAACACTATAACAAACCCCGTCTCTTTTCGGACGGGGGTTACCTCTGAAACTTTCCACTACCGCCACAGAGCCTACACGGCTCAAGCCTGCGGTTTCCTGTCGGTACTTCTTTTAGGCTTCCGCCCCCGAGTATCGGGTCCATCACAACCTCCATAACATCGTATAGCACCAGCCGTTGGTTTAAACCGTCACGCTCAGTGCTGTCCTTACAGCCTATGCAAGTAACAATTCCTCCTTCAATCGGGCGCAGGTGTCTTTGTTCAGCGGGCATGCCTCTTCACGAAGATTAATTGCACCAACCGTACGCCTCACGTCCTCCGGGGGTCAAGGTCTCGCAATATTCAGCCTCATCGTTTAAAAATGCCTGATAGTTTCTTTGTTCAGCATTCCTTACTCCAAGCCATCCTGAAAGAATTGCGGTCGCGAGCATAACCAGACCGAACTTTCTCAATGTAAATTGATAGGGGTCACCGGCTTCAACCAAAGGAACGGCGGGGCGGTACGAAGCAACTTCTCCGGCATAAAATCCGCGCGTCTGAGGCATGGCGACCGAGCGGTCGACAACCCATCTTTTTTCTACGTAACGGCCAGTGTCTGCCATAAAACGTATTATAACACAGCCAGGCTTTTACGTCCAATCTAGGATTTAGCGAGAATTTCTTTAATGAACGCGAACGTATCTTCGGGACTTTGCACCGCGTACGTCGGGATAACGCCGACAACGCTTTCGTCATTCCCCCCGGGAAACAATGCATCCCCTATATAGACACACTGTTCTTTTTCCCATCCCATCTTTTCTATCAGTCGGGCGACGTTGTAGCCTTTGTCTCTGCCTTTCAAAATAAAATCAATAGTGGTCGTACCTGCGGGCATTGCGCGAAGGCCCGCCGTATCGAGTTTCTGAATGAGGTCAGGATGACGTGCGAGAAGCGCAAGACGCTTTGAAGAATCCGGATCATACGCATACTTGAGGGCTTTGTCCGCGTGAAAGCCGACATACGTTGTAGCAAGAATGCTTCCCCGGTTTTCAAAAAAATCGGTATCGTCCTCGGTTATCAATCCGACGTCCTGCTTAAAAACCTCATGGATACTTCGAACAACCTCTTCCTGTTCGGGAGAAACTTTTTCTTCCCAGAGCAGTTTCCCGTTTTTATCTTCGGCATGATTCCCCTGTTGAGACAGCATGAAGTATCCTGACCGAAGCTCGGGCGGAATCTGGGTGAGTATTTGAGACTCCATTCCTCCCGTCACCACAACAACGTCTTTCTTTTCGGTAAGTGATTTAAAAAGCGCCTGGTGCTGAGGTTCCATTAAAGACCGACTCTTAGTAAGGGTTTTATCGAGATCGGAAAAAATGTGGCGCAACGACTGTACGTTCATAACCGGTACTATAGCGTATCTCCCGACTTAAAGTACTTCCGTTTCTTCAATTTCTCAGGCAGATAACTTTCCGTATCGTACTCTTTGTACCCCTTTCCGTAGCCAAGTTCTTTCATAAGCTTCGTCGGAGCGTTTCGTATATGAAGCGGGATCGGCAGATTCCCGTGTTTTTTCACATCAGTGCCCGCCTCCTCAATCGCATCATATGCGCTTCGGTCTTTTTTTGATGAGGCAAGGTATGCCACACCGTGCGCAAGGTTTATCCGCGCTTCCGGCATCCCGATAGACTGAACCGCTTCAAATACGGCATTTGCCACTACCAGAGCGGTCGGTTGAGCGAGTCCTATGTCTTCGGACGCAAAAATAACCATCCGTCGCGCAATAAAAACAGGGTCTTCACCGCCCTCAAGCATGCGGGCAAGGTAGTACACCGCGGCGTCAGGCTGTGAGGCACGCATGCTTTTTATAAACGCGGATATCGTATCGTAATGCTCTTCTCCTTTTTTGTCGTACCGCAAGCGTCCCGATTGCAGGGACTCGACGAGGGTTTCAACGGTTACCTTTTTATACAGTTTCTCGGCGTTATCAATTATCGTTATCGCCTGTCGCGCGTCTCCGTGCGCATATGAAACAACCCACTCAATTGTCTCTAAATCGAGTTTCACGCCCGTTCGCTCTAACACCCGCTTCATTTCCTCCTCGGAAAGCGGTTCCAGTACAAAAACTCGGCATCGCGAGAGCAGCGCGGGAATAACTTCAAATGACGGGTTCTCGGTTGTTGCGCCGATTAGCGTAATATCCCCGCTTTCGACAAACGGAAGCAGGAAATCCTGTTGCGCTTTATTAAAGCGGTGTATCTCGTCGAGAAAAAGTATTTTTTGTTTTCCGTGCGTTACGGTTTCCGCAATTTCTTGAATGTCTTTTTTCCCGCTTGCTACCGCTGACAGTTCGAAAAACGCGGCATCAAGCGCGTCCGCATAAATGCGTGCGAGCGTAGTCTTACCGACACCGGGCGGACCCCAAAAGAGAAAAGAGAAAATGTGTTTTTTCTCTATCGCAACCTGCAGAGGTTTACCTTCGCCGACAAGATGCTTTTGTCCGACAAAATCACTCAGCTTTTTTGGTCGTATTCGTGTGGCGAGAGGTTCCATTACTCAATGGTACCCCTTCACCGGTATCCCCCGAACTCGTAAACCCCAGATACAGCGGATTCCGCTGCATTTCCTCTGAAAGACCGGCATCAAGGGGAACAACGGTCACATTCTCCGCAGGGTATCGCGCCCAGGAAGTTTCTGCTCCGGGAGTGGACTGATACCCCACAGTTACCCAGTAAGAATCTTCGCCTTGAGTCTCTCTAAGCGGTCCCCTTAAAAAGGGTCCGGCGTTAGGACGATGATTAGCGTAGACCGCAACAAGCGTCATACGTATCCCCTCCGACATATGATCAGTATGACAAAGTTTTTAAGAAAAGCACTGTGGACAGCCGAGCAGGGGCCGAGCAGGGACTACGCCCTTCGAGGAAGAGTTTTAAGGTAGTCTGAGCTGGGTACGGGAAGGAACCCGTCTTCTAGCCTTCTTTGTTCCCGTAACGTCATGCTTTTATAGAGACGCTGGTCTGCCGCGCTCAAAATCCCCGTGCTCCAGAGCATGTCAACGATTCTTTCTTTTCGTAGGGCTACATGTCGCACGAACGGAGTAACAATAGCGGAAGCCAAGAGGACGTGTGGCGGGTAAATTAGTTCGTCGTGCTCTCCTCTTTTTGGGGCGTTAAAAGTGACGCCTAGGTCTTTAGCGATACGATCCCTAGTTTGCTGTTTCCATCTCTCGACCAGGTTCGAACCCGACTCAGCAACAAATTCGACCGCCGTAGGGGGCGGATTCTCAAATCGATCAACCATTCTCCGTACTCGCTCCCTCTCGCGAGCGCGCAAGTCATCAATCTTGGGCTGCATCACTTCTGGGGAAAACAGTGTTGAATCAAACCTGCCGTACATGAAAAACAGTATCTAGGAACTCTTGTAGCGGGTCAAGAACGAGGCACGGAACGCGTCAAACCTTTTTTCAATAATCGAGGTACGGATATCTTTTGCAAGCTTTATAAAGAAGTACAGGTTATGCAGTGACGCTATTTGCGCGCCAAGCATTTCTTTTGCTCTAAAAAGGTGCGCCAGGTAGGCTTTTGTAAACGTGTCGGACGCGTACCCTCCTGTTTCCGAATCAAGCGGAGTAAAGTCCCGAACATGCTTCTCATTAAAAAGATTCAGCTTCCCGCGCGCGGTATATATCACACCTGTGCGTGCCAAGCGTGTCGGCAAAACGCAGTCGAACGTATCCATGCCGTGGGCTACGCCTTCAAGTATGTCATCGGGCTCTCCGATACCAAGCAAGTGCCGTGGCTTTTCCGTAGGTACACTTGCAGTCGCAATCGCAAGTGCTTCTCCCAAGTCTTCTTTGGAAAATGCTCCGCCGATGCCGTATCCGTCAAAGGGCATATCGCCTATCGTACGCGCGCTTTCTTCACGCAGGTCCGTGTATCTCCCTCCCTGCACGATTCCGTATATCGCCTGTTTTGATTGTGCGTCAATGTTACTTCGGTGTGCTTTTAGAGAACGTTCCGCCCAGCGGTGCGTACGGTGCATCGCTTCAAGGTGATCTTCGCGCGGTGCGTCCGGCGGACGAAATTCGTCAAACGCAAAAAACATATCCGCGCCAAGCTTGTGTTGAATCTCGATGGAACGTTCAGGGGTAAAGCGATGCAGCGCTCCGTCGATGTGTGAGGTAAAAGAAACTCCCTCGTCATCAACAATTGCGAGCTTACCGTGCTGGGTAAGTATCTCTTCGTCAAAAACCGCAGGCGCGCGCGATTCTCCTTGTCCGTCTTTTGCGCCGTTAAATTTTGAAACTCCCTTACCAAAGCCAACGCCTAACGAAAAAACCTGAAACCCACCCGAGTCCGTAAACAAAGGTCCCTGCCAACCCATAAAGCTGTGGAGTCCGCCTGCTTCAGCCACTATTCCTTCACCAGGCTGAAGAAATAAGTGATACGTGTTGCCGAGTGCGACATCCGCACCCGCTACCTCTTTTAAATCTCTCGGAAGCACCCCTTTTACGGTCCCTTTTGTGCCGACCGGGACGAAGGCAGGCGTAGGAATATCACCATGCGGTGTACGTATCACCCCCGCACGTGGAGTACCGTCCTTGGCAGTAATGGAAAAAGCAAAGGTCATGCGAAGACCTTAGTGCTTACCTTTTTTCTTTTTTGGCGGAGATAGCAGTGTCTCATTCAGAGTCACAGTATCTCGTATGAACACTCCCCCCGCAATCCACGCGCTGGTCCATGCGGACATAAACAGCAGGGTCGCATCTCTATATGCGCTCAAACCAAAATCAGTGTCTTCTGGTCTCACACCGCTGATCTGTTCCTGAAGACTTCTCGGCCCCTTCCGAACTATGCGAGATGCATACGAACCTTGCGAGCTGAAGCGTTCGTTGCCTGCCATACTTATTCCTCTGCGAGAGGAGGTTCTACTATCCGCTCAAGTCCCAAGCTTCTGCGCCAAATTTTTACGGGACTCAAACGCCCGGAAACTGCTTCGCTGAGAAAAAGTGCGGAAACTCCGCTCCAGGCACGAAGTGATGCAAGAGCGTTTTCTTGGGCAACAAGTATGCCCGCACGGACGTACCGCGCAGGCAAAGAAAGTTGTTCGCGTGAGGCAAGAGTGTTATTTCCCGCCTCGACCGCCATACGCTATTCCTGGGGGAGGTTTGCTATTTCAGAAGCGGAAATACGCTTCACAAGTTCAACTTCAAACACCAAGGTTGCGTTTGGAGGAATGGAGCCGCGTCCTGAAGGTCCATATGCCATATCCGATGGGATAACCAAGAGACGCTTGCCTCCCTCCTTCATTCCCAGAAGTCCCTGATCCCAGCCGGGAATCACATAGCCCGTTCCGACAACAAAAGGAAACGGCTGACCCTGGCGTGACGAAGAATCAAATACGGTTCCGTCTGCAAGAATTCCGGTGTAGTGAACCGCAACGGCATCACCTGAAGCGACCGGCTCTCCCTCTCCAACCACAATGTCAGCAATGCGTAATTCTGAAACACTGCCCTTCGACTGCAACTCCTGCATGATGACCTGCGCAGACGCGAGTGACCCCTCCGGAGCGGGTTCATTTGCTGACGGTCCTGTTCCCGACATACCCATAAAACTTAAAGCAACAAAGATGATGATCGCGATGACCGCGAGGATGATAATAATATTGATATTTTTTCTCATATCAGAGGCTAGCTCTTTTTATGATTTCAGAGTACCACGAATACCTGTTGTCAAAGGGGTTACCCCAGGCTCAGGTGGATTTTCTGACCTTTGGTCCGTCTTTAGTGTCTTCGAGTGAATACCCCTTACCTGTTATCTCGCCTCGCAAACGGTCAGCTTCGGCCCAGTCGCCCGCAGCGCGCGCAAGCTCGCGTTTCTCTACCAGCGTACTTACCTCTTCGGGTAAATACTCCGTTCCGATTACTGCCAGTTTCCCGGCTTCACTTCCCGCACCAACGTCAGCAAAACCGACTCCTAGGGTGCGGTCAAAATCGAGCACTGTTGCCCGTGTATCTGACGGAGAAATAGTCTCGTCTTTAAGTACTTCCCATAGAACCGACACGGCTTCAGGCATATTGAGGTCGTCTTTTATTGCAGTTTCAAACCGGGCTCTGGACTCGAGGTGGACTCTGCCCCCCTCCGGAAGATCCGCAAATGCACGTAACGCCCGATACAAAGTGGTCTGAGCCGCTTCAAGTGCTTCCCAGGTGAAGTTCATGGGGGACCGGTAATGCGAGGTTAAAACCAGATACCGGTACGCAAGCGGACTTATACAGCGCTCCTTCAGCTGATACAGTCGTATCGCATTTCCTTCCGATTTGCCGATTCGTTTTCCTTCTATTGTTGCGAACGCACCGTGCATCCAGTACCGCGCGTATGGCTTTCCTGTAGCCGCCTCCGACTGCGCTATCTCGTTGTTGTGATGGACGGGTATCAGATCAATTCCTCCAGTGTGAATGTCGAACGATTTTCCAAGATACTTGGTAGACATCGCGGTGCATTCGATATGCCATCCCGGAAACCCCTTACCCCATGACGCGTCCCAACCAAGTGTTTTGTTGAATTTCCATAATGCAAAATCTTGAGGATGACGTTTTTCCGGGTT